>JAJYNS010000105.1 GCA_021786195.1 Actinomycetes bacterium
TGGTGGGCGCTGCCGGACTCGAACCGACGACCTGCTCGTTGTAAGCGAGCTGCTCTGACCAGCTGAGCTAAGCGCCCTGCCGAGTGTCGGGCTGCGGGGCATCGGGCACGCGACCGGGCAGCACCATCATCGCGCCGCTCAGGTGCTGAGAGAGGAGGCGAGGACGAGCGCGGTCACCCCGACCGTCCCGCCGCAGGGCGCAAGCGGGGAGGCGGTGCTGAGCGCGGTGGTGCTCCCCGGCGGCGTCACCGAGACCCAACCGACCCTGGTGCATCCGACGCCGCCGACCGGGACGTTGCCGATGACGAGGTAGAACGCGGCCGCCCCGCTGGCGTCGAGCGTCACCGGCGCCGGCGCGGGTCCCGACTGGCGGGTCGCCAGGGGCAGCCGCTCGCCTTGTGTGCCGCCGGTCCCGCTCGCATAGAAGGCGACCGTGGGGAAGCCCTCGAGGGAGCAGGGCGTCGAGCCGGCGTTGGTCAGTGTGTACGCGATGTAGGACTCTCCTGCCCCTGGCGTGCTCTGGGCCTGGTCCTGAGCGAGGCGCAGCGACGAGGAGGCGCAGGTGGCAAGGGTCGGCGCGCTGGACGAGGTGCCCGGGCTCGGCGGCACGCTCGTCGGGGGCGAGGTCGTCGTCGTAGACGTGGGCGGCGCGGTCGTCGTCGTCCGTTCCGAGGTCGCCTTTCCCGAGGCGCAGGAGGCGAGGAGCAGCGCCCCGGCAGCCACGAGGACGGGCGCGAGGAGCGGCTTCGCCTTCACGAGCCCTGCGATCCTGCTCCGCCCCGTCATGCGCCTGGGACCGGGGCGTCCCGCCGCGTCACGGGAACAGTCCCCGAAGCGTGGTCGCCTCGGCGACCCGCTCGACGCCGAGCGCGAACGCGGCGCGCCTCAGGGTGACCTTCAGCTGCTCGGAACGGTCCCAGGTCGCGGTGAACGCCCGGCGCATGTACTGAGAAAGGCGCCCCGCGACCGTCTCGGCGTCCCAAGGGTAGCCCTGGCGGGTCTGGGCCCACTCGAAGAAGGACGCAGTCACTCCTCCGGCGTTCGCGAGCACGTCGGGCACCACGACCACGCCCCGGCGCTCGAGGACCTGGTCCGCCTCGGGCACCGTCGGGCCGTTGGCCGCCTCGACGACGACCTTGGCACCGAGGCGTCCCGCGAGCTCCTCGGTGATGGCCCCGTCGAGCGCTGCGGGCACGGCGAGCTCGCTCTCGAGCAGGAAGAGCTCCCCGGCGTCGATCGGATCCGCCATGGAAAAGCCGGCGACGGTGCCGGTGCGCTGGAAGTGCTCGCCGAGGGCCGTCGGGTCGAGGCCAGCGGGGTTGTGGACCGCTCCGCCCACGTCTTCCACGGCGACGACCCGCATGCCGAGCGAGGTGAGCAGGAACACGAGGGGTGCCCCCACCTTCCCATAACCCTGGACCACGGCCCGGGCGCCCGCGACGGGCATGCCGAGCTTCTGGAAGATCGCCTGGACGCACTGCACGACTCCGGTGGAGGTCGCGCCGACGTGCCCCTGGCTCCCTCCGATGGCGAGCGGCTTGCCGGTGACGACTCCGAAGGTCGCCTCGCCTCGCAGCATCGAGATCGTGTCCATGATCCAAGCCATCACTCGGCCGTCGGTGTTGACGTCCGGCGCCGGCACGTCACGCTCAGGACCGAGCAGCGTCGCCACGTCGAACGCGTAGCGGCGCGTCAACCGCTCGAGCTCCCCGACCGACAGCTCGCCGGGGTCGACCGCGACCCCGCCCTTCGCCCCGCCGAAGGGGATGTCGACGACGGCGCACTTCACCGTCATCTCGGCCGCGAGCGCGGTCACCTCTCGGGCGTCGACGAGCGGGTGGAAGCGGATGCCGCCCTTGCCCGGGCCCCGGCTCGTGTCGTGGTGGACCCGCCAGCCCCGCAGGACCTCGATCCGGCCCGAGTCCCGGCGGACGGGCACGGCGACCTCGAGCACCCGCTCAGGCGTGGCGATGATCTCGTGGAGCCCGGGATCGAGCCCGAGCAGGGATGCCGCATCGGCGATGCGCCCGAGGACGGCTGCGAAGGGGTCGAAGCCCGAGCCCTGGCCCGGGCCTCCCCCCTCAGCCGGGGCCCTTCCGCTCATGCGCTCGGCAGCTCCCCCCCGCGAGCACCGGCCGGTCGCGCGGCACGGCCGAGCCCCTCGGCGTGCGCGTCCACCGAGATGAGCGGAGAGTGGCTGAGGATGAAGAGCGAGACGAACATCACGCCGAGGAACACGATCTCGAGCGCCTCCCGACCCCCGCCGAGGCGGAGCCGGTCGCCGAAGAGCCAGATCCCCATCACGATGCTGGCAAGCGGGTTGACGATGAGCAGCGCCGACTGCGACGCGGCAACCGGTCCCGCGCCGAGCGCGTGCTGGGTGATGACGAAGCCGCACAGGCCGGCGACCGCCACTGCGTAGCCCTGCCAGTGGCTGAGCACGTAGACCGGGCCCCTGCCCCACTGATCGGCGGCCGTCTTGATGAACGCGGCCGTGAGCGCGAAGGCGATGCCGCCGGCCACGCCTAGCAGGGCGGCCCGCCAGGAGCGCGTGCCACGAAGTGAGAGCAGGCACGCCGAGAAGATCCCGCCGACGGAGGCGACGAGAAGCAGCAGCCAGTCCTCCCCCCTCGGATGCTGGTGGCCGCCCACGGCGGCGCTCGCCGCGAGGAAGACCCCGAGGCCTGTCGCGGTCCCCGAGACCCCGACCCACTCCCGCCAGCCGAGCGAGCCGTGGAACCAGAGGCCGAGCATCACGAGGAGGAACACGAGCTCGGTGACCATCACCGGCTGCACCGTCGAGAGGTCGCCGAGGGAGAGGGCGATCGCCTGGAGCAGGAAGCTCAGGGTCGTCAGCCCGAAGCCGGCGAACCAGATCGGCCGCCTGAGCACGCCCGACATCAGGCCGCGCGCCGGCACTGCCTGCCGGTCGGCCTCTTCGATGCCCACGCGCTGGAACACCGTCGCCAGGGCATTCGCGCCTGCCGCGAGCAGGGCGAGCACGATGGCCATTGGCACCGTTATAGCCGAGCACCCCGCCCGGCGGCGCGATGGCACCGGAGCGCCCCTCAGCCGGACGCGGGCGGGGACGAGAAGGTCCAGCTCCGGCGATGGATAGGCGTCATCCCGAGCCTCGCCACGGCGTGCCGGTGCTCCGGCGAGGGGTAGCCCTTGTTGCGCTCGAAGCCGTAGCCGGGGTGCTCAGAGGCCGCCTCGACCAGGAGGCGGTCGCGGCTCACCTTCGCGAGCACCGAGGCCGCGGCGACCGACCTCACTCGTTCGTCGGCGCGAGGGAGCGCGACCGCCGAAGGGTGGCCGGTGAAGTCGTAGGGTCCGTCGACGACCACGGCGTCCGGCACGATCTCGAGCGACTGGAGCGCCCGCCTCGCGGCGAGCCGCTGCGCCCCGGTCATCCCGAGCTCGTCGCACTCCTCGGCGCTCGCGTGGCCGACGGCGTAGCCGAGGCAGCACGCCACGAGCGCCGGGAACATCAGCTCGCGCGAGCGAGCCGACAGCTGCTTGGAGTCCCGTAGACCCTCCGGGAGCCGCTCCAGGCCGCTGCGGTCGACCAGCGCCACCCCGACGCTCACCGGCCCCGCCCACGCCCCACGGCCGACCTCGTCCACCCCGGCGACCACTCGACAGCCGCCCGCGAACAGCGCGCGCTCGAGCTCGCCGTCGGGAGCACAGCGGGCAAGCCGTCGAGCTGGCACGGCCGGACGATAGCCGTCACCGCCGCCGTGTCCCTACACTGGCGCGATGCGAGCGGTGCTCGTCCCGGTGAAGTCGTTCGCCAAGGCGAAGCTGCGCCTCTCCGACGCGCTCAGTCCGAGCGAGCGGCGCCGCCTCGCGCAGGATCTGGCGACCCGGGTGCTCGAAGCCGCCGCCGGAACGCCGACCTTCGTCGCCTGCGACGACGAGGTGGTCGCAGAGTGGGCAAGCTCCCATGACGTCGAGGTCCTTTGGACGCCCGGGCTCGGTCTCTCCGGCGCGGTCGCCTCTGGCGTGGCCGCGCTCGCCGAGCGGGGCTTCGACCTCGCGGTGGTGAGCCATGCCGACCTCCCTCTCATCCGCACCCTGTCGGGGATCGGCGAGGAGGGGGCGGTCACGCTCGTCCCGGACCGGAGGCTCGACGGCACCAATGTGGCCTGTGTCCCGACGAGAGCGGGCTTCGAGTTCTCCTACGGACCCGGCTCGTTCTCCCGCCACGCCGCGGGGGCCCGCCGCCTTGGGCTGCGCCTCAGGGTCGTGCACGACGCCAGGCTCGCGAGCGACCTCGACCTGCCCGACGACCTCGTGCTGGTCCGCTAGCAAGAACGACCGCGAGGAGGATCGCATGGTGACCGTCGACCTCGACGTGCCCGCACGTGCGCTGGCGGTGGGCGCCCATCCCGACGACATCGAGTTCGGCTGCGGCGCAACGCTCGCCAAGTGGGCGGCCGCGGGGTGCCAGATCCACCACGTCGTCTGCACCGACGGATCACGAGGCACTTGGAACGCCGAGGAGGACCCTGCGGGCCTCGTGGTGCGGCGAGAGGAGGAGCAGCGCGCGGCGGCACGCGTGCTCGGCGGCGGGGAGGTCACGTTCCTCCGCTGGCCCGACGGCGAGCTCGAGGCAGGGCTCCGGCAGCGCTGGCAGGTATGCGCCGTGATCCGGCGCTTCCGGCCTGACGTCGTGCTCGGCCACGACCCCTGGAAGCGATACCGGCTCCACCCCGACCACCGCAACGCCGGCTTTCTCGTCACAGACGGCATCGTCGCGGCCCGCGACCCGCTCTTCTTCCCCGAGCTGGGGCCGGCCCCGCACCGCCCGGCGACGCTCCTTCTGTTCGAGGCCGACGACCCCGACCACCTCGAGGACGCGTCCGGGCAGGTCGACACGAAGCTGGCGGCCCTCCTCGAGCACCGAAGCCAGCACCATACGACGATGGGGGTCGGCGAGGACGAGGGCGGGCGCGAGGCAGAGATCTCGGCCTTCCGCAAGCGCGTGCTCGAGCGCCTCGCGGCCGCCGGCGCCCCCGCCGGTCTCGAAGCCGCAGAGGCCTTCAAGCGCATCGACTCGACCTGACGGGCGACGACGCGAGACGAACAGGGCGCGCGCCAGCCCGGCCGCGCTCAGGCGGCCGGGCTGGCGCACAGGCGATCGCCGGCCGAGCCGGCGAGCTTCACCGCCTGCCGGTCGAGCGCTTGGCTACCGAGCGAGCGGCGGTCATCCGAGCCGGAGCCGTCTTGGTGGCCGCCTTCTTCGCCACCGTCTTCTTGGCGGCCGTCTTCGTCGCCGTCGACTTCTTCGCCGTGGCCCTCGTCGGTGCGGCGCTCTTGGCGACCGTCCTCGCGCCGACCGCAGCGGCGCGAGGCGCCGGGGCGGGCTTTGGCTTTGCGATGGCACCACGCGAGTTGAGGTCTGCCTTCAGCTTGACACCGGGCGTGAAGCCGATGCCCTTGGATGCCTTCACACGGACCGGTGCCCCCGTCTGAGGGTTGCGACCACGGCGCGCCTTGCGCTCTCGCAGCTTGAACGTGCCGAACCCGGTGATGCGCACCGGGTTGCCGCCACGAACACCTGCGGTCACCTCGTAGATGATCGCCTCCAACGCCGCCTCGGCCTGCTGGCGGGTCAATCCGGTATCGGTGCTGACTGCGTCTATGAGTTCGGTCCGGTTCACGGCCACCTCCTCGTGATCGTGTAGAAGTCCACGCAATACAAGAGGATTTGCCGCGAGATTGCAAGCATCATCGCTCTGGCGGCATCACGCCCCTCTTTCAGCGGGGGTCCATCATTTACGTGAACGGCTTGACGTTAGCAGAGCGCCGCGCACAATCCAAGGATTCACGGTGGTATCTCACCGTCGTAGGCGCCTCCCGCGATGCAGCCGGGAGCGCGGCCGGGAAACCGGTCCGCTAGGCCTGCTCTCGTGACGACCGAGCCCGGAAAGCCGCCGAGCGCCTTGGATGCGCACGCCCTCGCGCTCGCAGCCTCTCGTGCCGCGAGAGGGGGCGTCTACCTCGGGCAAGGCCGCTTCGGAGCGGCCTTCGCTCCGGCAGAGGACTGCGTTCTCGTTGTCGGGCCGCCTCGTGCGGGGAAGACGACCGGGATTGTCGTGCCGAACGTCGTCGCGGCGAACGGGAGCGTTCTCGTGGCCTCGACGAAGCCCGACGTGCTCCTCGAATGCGCTGGCGCGCGCAGGCGTCTCGGTCCTTGCATGCTCTACGACCCGAGCGGCAGGGTGCAGGCGCCGCCGGGGGTCGACCGGGTGGGCTGGTCGCCCCTTCGTTCCTCGATGCGCTGGGACACGGCGCTGCTGACCGCCGGGGCGATGGTCGGCGCGGCACGACCGGGCACCGACCGAGGAGAGGCGGCGCACTGGAGCGAGCGGGCCACTGCGCTGCTCGCCGCGGTGATGCACGCGGCTGCGCTCGAGGGATCCGGCCTCGAGTCGGTCGTCTCCTGGGTGAACACGCACGACGGCGACCGGCCGCTCTCGATCCTCGCGCGCCGGGAAGCCCAGCTCCCCCTCGATCTGCTGGAAGGCATCGTACGGCGCACTGACGCACGAGAGCAGAGCGGCATCTGGTCGACCGCCTCCAGCGTGCTCGGCGGCTTGCGGACCGAGGCCGCTCTCGAGAGCACCCGGGGCCGCATCCTCGACGTGGAGGGGCTCGTCGAGCGAACGGGCACGCTCTTCGTCGTCTCGGGCTCGGAGCACCAGCAGCAGGCGGCACCTCTCGTCGCCGGGCTCGTGAGGGACGTCCGCCGCGCCGTCTACGCCGCCGGCAACACCCGACCGCCGTTCCTGCTCGTGCTCGACGAGCTCGCCGGGATCGCTCCGCTCCACGACCTCCCCGACCTCGTTCGGGAAGGCGGCAGCCAGGGTTTGCTGACGCTCGCCTGCCTCCAGGACCTGAGCCAGGCGCGCCAGCGGTGGGGGGAGGCGGCAGACGGGTTCCTCACGTTGTTCGGGACCAAGGTGGTGCTGCCCGGCATCGGGGACACCCGCACGCTCGACGCGCTGTCGTTGCTCGCCGGCGAGCGAGAGGTCCCGAGGATATCGGTGACGACCTCTGCCGGGCTCCTCCACGCGCAGCCGCCGAGCATCACCCGCTCGAGCGAGCTCCGGCGACGGCTGCCCCCCGATCTGCTCGCCGACAGCCCGAAGGGCACCGCCACCGTCTATGTGGGCGCCCGGCCGGGGCAGATCCGCCTCACGCCCCACCATCTCTGCGACCCGTGGCGCACGGCCCTGTCGGGTGGCCGGGAGAGGGCCGCCCGCCAGCATGCGGCGCAAGGCCGCGAGCTCGAGCAAAGGCGGGTCTCGGACTTCGGCCTCGGACGCTGAGGGTCAGCGGCCGATCCCGTCCAGGCCGCGAGCGAAGCGAGCCTTGAGGGCGACCTCCTCGAGGGCGCGAGCGCGCGCCCTGGACAGCTCGGCCGGAGGGCGACCCGCCACGAGGCGTTCCACCCAACGAGATCGCGCGGCGGGCTCACCGGTCGCAGGGGCAACGGCGACGTGGACCACCGGCACCGCCGAGACGGCTTCGGCACGCCGGAGCGAGCGGCCGAGCACCCCTGCGCCGCCGAGCACGACGATCCCCGCCCCTGGCGCACCGGCGAGCGCGCTCGGGAGGCGGGGCGGCGTCACCACCACCGTCTCGCCGTGCCCGGCGCGCCCGACCTCGCCGGCGACCGAGGCGTCCGCCGCGACACCGATCGCCGAGCCCCTGACGGCTTGCAGGCGTGCGCACTCGGCGAGGAACCTCGGCACCAGCGCGTCGAGACGCTCGGCGAGCGAGACCTCGACCACCCCCCTGCCCGGCGCCACGCGTTCGCGCCACCCCGGCGCCCCGGCGCGGACCTCGCCGGCGACGAAGGGTTCTGGAGAGCCCCGCGAGGGTCCCTCGATCGCCCGAGAGAGCGCCGGACGCCCCGCGCCGAGCGGTCCGGGCGCGGCGATCACCGCCGCCCCGTTGCGCAAGGCCGCCTCGACGGTGTTCCTGAGCGAGGGGGGCTCCCAGCAGTCGGCGTCGAGCAGGAGGACCAGGGCGGCGCGAAGGTCCGGGCGCTCCGGGCCCGCCGGCAGGAGGACCTCGACCCCGAGGAGCGCCTCTGCGTGCGCGGCCCGGCGGGCGCCTGGCGCGAGGGCGACGACTCGAGCTCGGGCGCCAAGCGCGGCGTCCACGCGTCCGGCGAGCGCTTCGGCGACGACGAACGGCCCGCCTCGGCGGCGAAGCGCGTACAGCCCGGGCTCGAGCTGCCCGACCGCCGGCTCAGGCGCACGCTCGAGCATCCGGGCGATCTCCTGCTCGGCGAAGAGGTACTCGCGGGTGACGAACCTTTGCTCGAACAGGCCTCCGGGGAACCAGGCACCGACGCGTCCCCCCATCGCCCCGGCGCTTCGCGCCGGGGCGGGGTCTGGGACGAAGGCCCCGCGCCTCAGGCCCTCGAGGAGCTCATGGTCCACGCCCGCGACGATCTCGGCGACGAGCTCGCCGTCCTGGGCACGGCAGGAGCGGACGCGTAGCAGGTCTCGACGGGTGAAGGGCCTGCCGCCGACCTCGGGAGCGCTTCGGCGGAGAACGGTCGGTGGTGAAGGGGAGCCGGAGGATCTCGCCTGCGCGACCCGGGCGATCTGGCCCATCGAGACCCCCTCGGCGTACGCGCGCTCCCTCCACTGCACGACCAGCGCGGGATAGGACGTCTCCAGGTCTTTCACCGGCCTCGTCGCCTTCGCCGCCGCCCGGCGCGCCGCCGGCGTCGCCGACTCGAGCCCCGCCCGCTCGAGCACCTCGAGGATGGCGGCGTGCCGCCGGGAGAACGCTCGCAGCAGGTCCGGCCGGACGCCTGCGAGATCGGCGATCCCGTCCTCCCGCCAGCGCCACGCCACGTCCAGGCGGCGGGTGAGCTCGGCGCGAAGCTCCGCCCGGTAGAGCGCTCCGGCGACCCGGGACTGGAGGAAGAGCGGCCTCGCGTCGAGTGCGGACCAACGTCCGGAGCCGTCTCGGCCCAGGTTCGCGACGAACAGGTGGGTGTGCAGGTGTGGGTCGGGCGCTCTGCTCGTCCGGTGCACGAAGGCGGCCGCGACGAGGCCCTCGGCGGGCAGCACGCGCTCGACACCGCCCGACCGGCGCCGGACGCGACCCGCCTCGGCCTCGAGGAAGGCCAGCGCGGAGGCGACGCTGCGCTCGTGCGCCGCTCGGACCTCCTCGACGACCTGGGGAGGCCCGAGGGCGTGCAGGAGGCTCACCGACTTCGGAGCGGCGAACGTGCAATCGAATCCCGCCACCCTCACCCGGCCGTGCCCGCCGTCGAGGACCTCGCCAGTCCTCGGGTCGACGCCGCCGGCGATCGCTCGAAGCGAGCCGGCGTCCACCGCGAAGTCCGCGATCCCCAGCGACTCGGCCGCGCGCCCGACGAAGGCGCCGTCCGGCTCGACGAGGCCGTCCCGCTCGTCCCGCTGCCCGGCGACCGTCCGGAGGTAGTAGCCGAGGCCGCCACGCCCCACCTTCGCCAGGCTGAGCACGCCGGCGACCGTAGGGAGGGGGCGTGCCCCCCGACCTACCGCCGCGACCCGCCCGAGCCGCCCGGTCCGCTCTCCTCGGCCTCCCCGCTGGTCCCCGAGGAGGCGGCCGGAGCCGCCGGAGCGCCCCGACCTCCCTTGGCGCCGACCTGCCGCCGGTAGCGTGCCAGCGCCCGACGGGCGACCGCGACCCGGGCCCCGGCGAGCTCGGGCGGATCGAGGACCTCCGCCTCCGGGCCGAGGCGCAGCAGCAGCCGGCCGAGCCAGTTGGGGTCGCCGACCCGGACCGGCACGGCCACCCGTCCGCCGCTCGCCGGCTCCGGCGGACCTGCGGCGAGGCGGTCGAGGAGCGCCTGGCGACCCTCCGGCACGGCGACGAGCGCGATCGTGCTGCCCGGCCCGCCGCGAAACGCGCCGGGGCCCCTCAGGTCGCCGGGAACCTCGCGCCGAGTGAAGCGGGTCGTCGTCGGTCGGGCCGAGCGGATCCGCTCGAGCTGGAAGCGGCGCCAGGCGTCGGCGAGGTGGCAGTACGCGTCGAGGTAGAAGCGGCCCTCCAGCGCCACGACGGCGTGTGGCTCGACGACCCGAGTCGTCTCTCGGCCGCGCGCCGAGCCGAGGTAGTCGATCTCGACGAGCCTCCGCTCCTCGACCGCCGCGCGCAGCAGTTCGAGGTGCTGGGCCGACTCGAGCTGGACCTCGAGACGGTCCGCCCCGAGCGCCGCCTCGAGCTTGGAGAGCGCGGAGGACAGCGGGGAGGAGCGCTCGGCACCGGGCACGGCGAGCAGCGCTCGGGCCGCAGCGGCGACGGCGAAGCCCTCCTCCGGCGTCAGGCGCTGGGGACGGCGAAGGGCGTCGAGCCCGTGGGCGACGACCCGCTCGTCGTCGACGACGAGCTCCAGCAGCTGGTCCGGCGTGTAGGGGGGCAGCCCGCAGCAGGCGGCCAGCTCCAGCTCGCCCACGAGGACGCGCTCGTCCACGCCGAACCGGCTCGCGAGGTCGGCGATGCTCGCCTCTCCCACCCGCGCGAGGTAGGCGAGCACGGCGAGCAGGCGGAGCAGGCGCTCCCCGGCGTCGGTCGCCTGGCCGCTCACGAGCACCAGGCGAGGAGCATCTCGACGACCCTTGCCCGAAGCTCGGGGGGCTCGATCACCTCGACGCCGTCGCCGCAACCGAGCACCCAGGCAACGAATGCCTCCTCGTCGCCGACTCGGAACCGAAGCCGCAGGGAGCCGTCCGGAAGACGGCGCTCGACGGCGCCCTCCCCGGCGAGCCGGCGAGCAGAGGGAGCCTCGCGCACGTCCACCTCGACGACGACCTCGCAAGCCTCGGTCCCCGGCACCGCCCAGGGCGCGGCGCGCAGCTCGGCGGCGGCGTCGAAACCCTCCGGCAGGTCGTAGGCGCCCGGCGGGCCGAAGCGTGGCGCGCCCTCGATCCGGTCGACCCGGAACGTCCTCGTCGCCCCGCCCTTGCCCGAGGTCCGGTCGCGCCCGACGAGGTACCAGGCTCCCGAGCGGAACAGCAGGCCGTAGGGCTCCACCTCCCGCGCTCGCCCCCGGTAGACGAACAACGCCAGCGTGCGGTGCCGGATGGCCTCCTGCAGCGGCGCGAGCGCCGGGAGCGTCGGGAGCACGACGACGGGCGGGAGCTCGGGACGACCGGTCGAGCCGAGCTTGGCGAGGACGTCTCCTCCGCCGCCGCCCTCCAGCCGCACGGCGGCGACCGCGAATGCGAGCGCCTCCTCCTCCTCGGCGTCAAGACCGAGGTCCGGCAGGTAGTAGCGCTCCTTCAAGATCCTGTAGCCGACCTGGTCGTCCCCGCCGATCCGCTCCGTCTCGACGGGGATCCCCTTGTCGCGCAGCACCCGCTTGTCCCGCTCGAAGGCCTGGCGCAGGGCGCGCGGCTCGGACGGGTAGCCTGCGATGGCGGTCCCGATCTCGCGCAACGGCATCGGCCGGGTGGTGTCGAGCAGGGCGAGGAAGAGGTTCGTGATCCTCTCCAGCCTGCTCGTCCGCGCGGGCACGCCAGCAATCTAGGCACGGACGGACCGGTCGACCTACCCGGGGAGGGCAAGTGGCAACGGTGGACGAGCTGCGCGACGTGGCGATCATCGCCCACGTCGACCACGGCAAGACGACGCTCGTCGACGCGATGCTGCGCCAGTCCGGCGCGGTCGGGGAACGGCAGGAGATCCCCGACCGCGCGCTCGACTCGCTCGATCTCGAGCGGGAGAAGGGGATCACGATCCTCGCCAAGCACGCGGCGTTCCGCTTCGGCGACCGCAGGCTCAACGTCGTGGACACGCCCGGCCACGCCGACTTCGGTGGCGAGGTCGAGCGGGCGCTCGCGATGGTGGACGGCGCGATGCTCCTCGTGGACGCCGCCGAGGGCCCCCGCCCGCAGACTCGCTTCGTCCTGCGCAAAGCCTTCGCGGCCGGGCTTCCGGTCGTCCCGATCGTGAACAAGGTCGACCGTCCCGACGCCCGATTCGCCGAGGTCGTCGAGGAGACGCTCGAGCTCTTCCTCGACCTCGACGCGCCGAGCACGCAGCTCGACATCCCCTTCCTCTACGGCAGCTCCCGAGACGGGTGGATGAGCGAGGTCGAGCCGCCCGGGCCCGGCGCGCCGAGGCCGGAGGGCGGCGACCTCTCGCCCCTCGTCGAGGCGCTGTTCAGGTGGCTCCCGGGCCCGCGCCACACGGAGGGCAGCCCGCTCCAGGCGCTCGTCACCAACCTCGACGCCTCCCCCTACCTCGGGCGGCTCGCCATCTGCCGGGTCGTCGAGGGCACGATCCGACGCGGCCAGCCGCTCGCCTGGATCCGGCGCGACGGCGCGGTGGAGCGGGCGCGCTGCGTCGAGCTCCTCGTCGCCGACGGGCTCGAGCGCATCCCCGCTGCGAGCGCCGGGGCCGGCGAGATCGTCGCCGTCGCGGGCATCGAGGAGGTCACGGTCGGCGAGACGCTCGCCGACCCCGAGCGGCCCCTCCAGCTCCCTCTGCTCGGCGTGGACGAGCCGAGCCTGTCGATCACCATCGGTGTCAACACCTCGCCCCTGGCCGGGCGGGAGGGGTCGAGGCTCACCGCTCGCCAGCTGCGGGCGAGGCTCGAGAGCGAGGTGCTCGGCAACGTCTCCATCCGAGTGCTGCCGACGGGGCGACCGGACACCTTCGAGGTGCAAGGGCGCGGCGAGCTGCAGCTCGCCGTGCTCGTCGAGCAGATGCGGAGGGAGGGTTTCGAGCTCACCGTCGGCAAGCCGGACGTGGTCACCCGGGTCGTCGACGGCGTGCTCGAGGAGCCCGTCGAGCGGCTGTCGATCGAGATCCCCGAAGAGCACCTCGGCGCCGTGACCCAGCTCCTGGCTCGCCGGGGCGCGCAGGTCGAGCGGATCGTCCACCACGGCACCGGATGGGTCGGCCTGGAGCACCTCGTGCCCTCGAGGGGCCTGTTCGGCCTGCGCGGAGAGCTTTTGACCCAGACTCGGGGCACTGCGCAAGCCCACCATGCGGTCGAGCGCTACGAGCCCTGGCGCGGGCCGATGCGCGCTCGTGCGGCCGGGAGCCTCGTGGCGGACCGGGCCGGCACGACGACGGCGTACAGCCTGGCGACGCTCGCCGAGCGCGGGACGCTGTTCGTCGGGCCCGGGGAGCCGGTGTACGAGGGCATGGTCGTCGGCGAGAGCAGCCGGCCGGGCGACATCGACGTCAACCCGACCAAGGAGCGCAAGCTGACCAACATGCGCTCCTCGACCGCCGAGGAGCTGGTCCGCCTGCCGGCGGCGCGCACGCTCACGCTCGAGCAGGCCTTCGAGCAGGCGGACGAGAGCGAGTGCGTCGAGGTGACCCCGAGCTCGGTGAGGTTGCGCAAGGTCGTGCTCGACCAGTCGGCCCGCGCCCGGGGCCGGCGGCGCGCCGCCGCAGGGGTGGCTCAGCGGGCCTGAGCCCTCACGCGACGTCGTGCGTGAGGCCGACCGACCGGGTAAGCAGAACCGTCACGAGGAGGCGCTCGTCCGAGGCCCGGACGGCGACCATCGCCAGCCGGTCGCCTCTCGCGCCGCGAGGAACGCCCCGCTCGACCTTCGAGGCGTCGAAGCGGCCGGAGAAGGAGACGACGCACAGGCCCCCTCGCGCCTCGAGGACCTCTCTCGGCAGGCTCCCGACCGGCGGGGTGAGCCGCCCGAGGAAGCGCACCAGGGCCCGGGCGCCGATGAAGCGCACGCCACCGAAGCGGCCCTGCCCGTGGATGGCGTGCCAGGCCACCGGGATCGACTTGAAGCACTCGCTCGCCCTCGTCCCGAGGGCGTTGCGGGGCGAGGCGCAGCCGGCGGCAAGCGCGCCGGCCGTCAGGAGCGCCGCAAGCGCGGCGCAGCACCGGCGGAGCGCGCCGGAGCCGCCCACCCGGCGAGCGCCGCTCACCTCGGGCCCCCGGGAAGGGCTGCGCCGCGGGTCCGGGACATGCCGGGCGAGGTCGGCGCCGAGCGATTCTCCCCCCCGCTCGCCGGGGAAGGCGGCGTCCCACCGGGCCGTGCTCCGCCGCCCGGGCCTCCGGGTGCCTCGGCCACCCGCCCGGCCGGGTGGAGCGCGACGCTGCGGCGGTCGGCACGGCGGTCCCCGAGCGCCAGACCGGCCCAAGCCGCCCAGCCGAGCGGTAGGTAGCCCCAGAAGCTCACGATGCGGTAGAGGAGCACCGCGGCCACGGTCGTCGTCTCCCCGCCGCCGAACGCGACGAGCGCGATGCTCAAGCTCCCCTCGACGAGGCCCAGTCCCCCAGGGGTGACCGGGAGGTTGGCCGCGAGCTGGCCGGCGCCGTAGGCGAGCAGGAGGCCCCGCCAGGGCACCCCGGCACCGACGGCGAGGAAGCCGAAGGCGAGCGCCCCGCAGTCGAGTGCCCAGTTCCCGACGGCGGCGAGGAGGGTCGCGGCGAGGTCGCGCCAGGTCAGGCGCACGAGGGTCAGCCGGGCGACGAGGTCCTCCACGACGTCGAAGCCCCTCCGCCCGGGAAGGTGGAAGACGCGGCGGGCGAGCTCGAACCCGAAGACGGTCACGCGGACGAGCCAGTGGCGCTGCCAGACGACCGCGTCGGCGACGACCGCGAGGACGAGGACGCCGAGCACGACGCCAAGGAGGTCGTAGGTGGTGCTCTCTCGCGTCGCGAGCAGCACGCCGGCGGTCGCGAGCAGCGCGAGGCCGAGCGCCGAGCAGACCAGGGTCGCGAGCAAGGTCCAGCCCGCCACGGCGTCGTCCGCACCGTGGCGCCGGTACTGGCGGAAGGAGTAGACGCTCGCGAAGGCCGGCCCGGCGGGCAGCGAGTCGGAGATCGCGCCGGCGGCGAACGTCAGCTGGGTCGCGTAGCCGAGCCCCACGTCGACCTCGCCCCTGGAGAGCAGGCGGCGCTGCAGGGCGGCGAAGCAGACGAGCGAGGCGACCTCGCTCCCGACGGCGGCGAGCGTCCATAGCGGATGGAGGCGCGAAAGGACGGCCGAGGCGCCGACGAGCTCGCCCTTCTGGCCGTTCAGGGCCCAGAAGGCGACCCCGGCGAGCGCGATCCCTACGACGAAGCGCGCGACCCGCCACGCACGGCCGTGCCGGCGGCGCGGCTGTCGTAACGCCACAGCAACACAGAGTAACCGCGGCCGGCCCGCCACCGGGGTCCGCAGGGCCGGCCGGTCCGCTGGCGGAGCGGGGCCGGGCGCACGCCTGGGCCTCTCAGGCGCGGGACAACGCCGTCTCGATGGTCGAGCGGAACGCCCTTCTCGCGGCGTCCAGACCGTAGGCAGCGGCGCGAGCCGCCCCGATCGAGACGAGCGCGTCGCGGGCGCCCGGCCGGGAGAGGACCTCGTGGACGGCGGCCGCGACGACGCAGGGCGCCTTCGAGCCGAGGAGCACGCCGGCGTCCCCGAGGGTCTCGGGCAGCGCGCCCGCGGCGTAGGCGACGACCGGGAGACCCCGGTGCATCGCCTCGACCACCGGCACGGAGAAACCCTCGTGCTCCGAACAGCAGACGAATACGTCGGCCGCCTCGTAGTAGGCGGCGAGGACGGAGGTGGGCACCGCCCCGGGGAGCTCGACCGCCTCGGCGAGGCCGAGGTCGACGACGAAGCGCTCGAGCGCGTCCCGGTAGGCGCGACCCATCTCCCGCCCGACGAGGTGCAGGCGCGCGGAAGGGTCGTACGCCGCGCGGTAGCAGGCGAACGCGCGCACGACGTCATGTTGCGCCTTGTGCGGGGCGACCTGGCCGACGAAGAGCCAGTCGCACCCTCCGCCGCGTCTCTGCGCCTCGAGGCGGGAGAGCCGGACAGGATCCGGTGCCGCCTCGAGATTGCCCGCCTCGATCAGCACCGGCGCCACCTCCACCGAGGCGAACCCGGCGGCACGCAGCTCCCCGGCGTTGAAGGCCGAGTCCGCGAAGGCGTGGGCGACGAGCGGCGCCAGGGCTCGCAGCTGCGCGCGCCCGAGCCTGGCCTCCTCGCCGAGGGGGGGAAGCCAGCGCTCGACGAGCTCGGCCGGGGTGATGTTGTGGTAGTCGAGGAGCTTCACCCCGGGGTGGCGTGCGAAGACCTCCGCGGCGGGGCTGCCGATCGAGCACTGGTACAGCAGCCAGTGCTCGTCCGCCCTCAACCCGGAACGGCCCGGCAGCTCGTCGAGGGGCCGGACGCGTCCGTCGCAGCCGGGGCCGATGATGCGCGCGTAGATCTCGGAGTCGAAGCCCATCTCCCGAAGCAGCCGCTGAGCCTCGAAGGTGTGGTTGCTGACGGCGTCGTGCTCGATGATCGCCGGGATCACCTGGTCGATCCGAGAAGGTGGGCTCATGTCCGGCCCCTCGCCCCGCCCCGCCGAGCGGGACGGCGGGCGAGGACGACGAGCAGCCGGTCGGCGGCCCGCACCGCTCGCCAGGCGAAGGGGCGCAGGCGGGGCGGGACCGTCCGCCGGCCAAGGCGGCGAAGCCGCGCGGCCCGCTCGGCCATCGCGGGGACCCTGAGGGCCGCCTCTGCGGCACGCTCGAAGCGCCGGTCGAGGTCGGCCTCGAAGCCTTGCGGCACGGCGCCGCAGGTGCGGAGCCGCTCCGCCTCCTCCTCCGCCGCCGCCGCGATCTCCCCGGCGACGCCCCCCTGCTCAGCGCCCAGCGCCCGCCGCCTGGGCCTCGGTCGCGACGCCGGGAGGCACGAGCTCGACGCGCATCGGCATCCCGACGATCCCCATCGCACGCCCAGGGTCCATCACCTCGAAGTAGCAGCCCGAGTCGAGCAGGTCGAGGGTGATTCCTGAGGCGTCGCGCGCCTCGATGTTGACCCCGAAGCGGCCGTCGAGGAGCGGCACCGTGTCGAACTGGAAGCTCGCGGTGCCCACCCCGGCGTCGAGGGGCATGCCCGACAGCGCCTTGGGGCTCATCGCGGCGTAGACGATCTGGCCGCGCTCGGAGATGATCGCGATCTTGAACTGCACCCCCGTCATCGGGGTGGCGACGTCGAAGGTCACGTCGATCCTGAGCGGTTCGCCGGTCTCGATGTAGCTCCGCTCCTCCTTGCCCGCGTAGTCGGCCACCGCGGAGAGCAGCCGGACCTGGGGGCGCTGGCGAGCGAGCGGGACCGGGGCGCCCTCCGCGTCGGGCTCCCCTCCCTCGAGCCGATCGGGCTCGGGGACGAAGCCGGACTCGGCGAGGCGCTGCCGGAAGGCGCGTATCGCCTCGCCCGGTGACGACAACGTGACGACCTTGCCCTGGTCGAGCACGAGCACCTGGTCGCAGATGTCGCGCATCAGGTCCGGCGAGTGCGACACGACGATGATCGTCCTGCCGTCGCGCTGGAACTGCTCGACCCGGTCGATGCACTTCTGCTGGAAGCGCTCGTCGCCGACCGCGAGCACCTCGTCGACGAGGAGCACGTCGGGCTCGACGCTGACCGCGACCGAGAAGCCCAGCCGGACGTACATCCCCGACGAGTAGTACTTGACCTGGGTGTCGATGAACTGCTCCAGCTCGGCGAACTCTACGATCTCGTCGACCTTTCGGTCGATCTCCCTCGTCGACAGGCCGAGCAGCGAGCCGTTCAGGTAGATGTTGTCCCGCCCCGACAGCTCGGGCTGGAAGCCCGCGCCGAGCTCCAGCATCGCGGCGAGCTGGCCGCGCACGACGACCTGCCCTGTGGTCGGCTGGATGATGCCGGCGATGCACTTGAGCAGCGTCGACTTGCCCGAGCCGTTGCGCCCGAGGATCCCAAGGGTCTGACCGGCGGCGATCTCGGCGCTGACACCGTCGAGCGCCCAGAAGTCGTCGTAGGGCACGTGCCCGCCGTGGACGACGCGCTCTTTCAGCGAGGTGTACTTCTGGTGGTAGATCCGGAACCGCTTCGAGACGCCCTGGATGTCGACGGCGACGGCCACCTGCTCACAGCTCCTCGGCGAAGTTGCCCTCGACGCGGCCGAAGACGACGAGCGCACCGAACAGGGCGGCGAGCGAGGCGACGAGCAGCCCGGCGAGCATCTCGACGTAGAAGTGGTAGGAGTAGCCGGCGAGGACCTGCACCGTGTAGTGCGGGTAGTTCGGGATCGGGACGGTGACGAAGACGCGGCCGTAGAAGAAGCGCTGGAAGGCGAGGACGATCGGCTGGATCGGGTCGGCGAGGTAGACGGCGGCGAGCCACCTCAGGTGGTGCGCGACGAACTTCGCGTAGACGGTGTCGTAGTTGTAGACGATGGCGACGAACCAGAACCATGCCTGCAGGAGCACGGCGACGAGGTGCTCGACGTCGCGGAAATAGACGTTGACCGCCGAGACGAAGATCGCGAGGGCGGCGGTGAGCAGGACGAGGTCAACCAGCGCGAAGAGCACCAGCGGCAGGTACGACCACGCCGGGTTGAGCTGGAAGCCGGCGAGGAACAGCGCCATGACGATGACCTGGAAGAACAAGAACACCGTCGCGGTGCCGACCTGGGAGAGCGGGAGCACCTCGCGCGCGAAGGCGACCTTCTTCACGATCCCGGCGTTCGCCACGATGGTCGAGGATGCCCCCGGCAGCGCCGTCGCGAACAGGTTCCAGACGAGAAGCCCGGCGAAGAGGTACAAGGCGAAGTAGGGCGTGTTGTTCTTCGCGATGTACTTGAAGACGATGTAGTAGACGAGGAGCACGATCGCCGGGTTGACCATCGACCAGAGCAGCCCGAGGACGCTGCTCTTGTACTTGACCTTCAGCTCCTTGCGGATGAGGAAGACGAGCAGCTCCCGCGACTGCCAGATCCGGAGGAACCGGGTGAGCAGGGGCACCCGGGAGGAGACGACCCGGTAGGGCAGGTCCCTTCGGCCGACGGCCGGGGCGAGCACGGCGGCCGGCTCCGACAGCCCGGGGCCGAGCTCGGCGCTCGCCGGCCCAGCCTCACTCGCCATCGCCATGTGGGCAGGTCCTTCCTCTGCTCTCGGTCGAAGTCCCGCTCGTCCGGCGGCGAGCGGTCGCACCCCGTCGGCATGCCGCGGTCGGTGGCTCGGGCTCGAGCTGGCCCAGGTCCAGGCAGGCCATCACACGGACGACGGGGTCATGTTAGTGCGATGAGCACGGCGCCCCGCTCGCGCGCTCCCGACGCCACGCCTGCGCCACCTTCCGTGCGCAACTAGCATCTCGCGCACCAGATGACCGAGGAAGCCAGCCCGGCCGCGACAGGGGCGAGACGCGCCCTGCGCCGCGCCCGGACCGCCGCCGGCCTGCCGGGCAGGGTCGTCGCCGTCGAGGACCGCTGCAGCGCGATCGAGGCCGGGGTCGCCGGGCGGCTCGAGGAGATGCGCGTCGAGCTCGGTGAGATCCGCTCGCTCCTCCAGGCGGTCCTCGAGACCGAGTCGGACCTCGCCGGCCTGGTCGGTCGCCTGCTGCAACAGGTCTCGAGCCGGCTGGACGCCCTCGAGGAGACGGCTTCCTGAGCGAGGACGAGACCTCGGGTCGAGCCTTCGCGCAGGTCGCCGTCGGGATCCAGGCGCTCCAGAGCCCCACGTACCGGGGGCGGGGCGTCGCGGTGTACGCGAAGGCCTGGGCGCTCGCCCTCGAGGCCACCCGGCCGGATCTGGTCGCCCGCTACCTGCTCGACCCGCTCCTGCCGCCGCCGGGCGACATCGAGGAGCTGCTCGCCACCGGCAAGGTCCGCCACGCAGACGCCCCTGACGCGTTGCCCCCGAGCTGCCGGGTCCTCCATAGCCTCTCGCCGCTCGACACCGCGCTCCCGCTCACCCGCATCTGGCCCCGGCGGGTAGGGGCGGCG
Organism: Actinomycetes bacterium; assembly: GCA_021786195.1. GTDB lineage: Bacteria > Actinomycetota > Acidimicrobiia > Acidimicrobiales > Bog-793 > JAKAOD01. The sequence continues at coordinate 19,747 of JAJYNS010000105.1, forward strand.
ATGGAGCTCAGCGCCACGGTCTACGACTGCATTCCGGCGCTCGACCCGGAGGGCGAGCTGGCCGACCCGGCAGAGCGCGCCCGCTACCGGGTCCGCTTCGAGCTGCTACGCGGCGCCCGGCAGCTCCTGGTGCTCTCCGGGGCCGTCGGCCGCGACCTCGAGCGGCTCCTGTCGATCCCGGCCCGCCGGATCGTCCTCGCCGGCGCCGCGCCCTGCCTGTCCGTGGCTGCGCCCGAGGGGCCGGGCACAGCTCGGGCCAGGGCGCGGGCGCACCTCCCCGCGCTCCGGGGTCGCTATGTGCTGTACCCGAGCGGCAGCCACCCGAGGAAGAACAACGAGCGCCTCGTCGAGGCGTGGGCCGCCCTGCCGGACCGCGTCGCCCAGGAGCTCCAGCTCGTGATCACCGGGGAGCTGCCCCCGAGCACTCGCCACCACCTCGAGGCCCGCTCTGCCGCGCTCGGCCGCCCCGGCGGCGTCCTGACGACCGGCTACGTCGACGACCCCCTGCTCGCAGCGCTCCTGCGGGGGGCCGAGCTGGTCTGCTTCCCCTCCCTCTCCGAGGGCCTCGGCCTGCCGGTCCTCGAGGCGCTAGGCCTCGGCGTCCCGGTCATCGCCTCCGACCGCCCCCCCTTCGACGAGCTCCTCGGCCCGGGCTCCCGCTTCGACCCAGAGCGTCCCCAGGCGATCGCCGCGGCCCTCGCGGCGGCGCTCGGGCGCTCCGGCCAGGCGCCGGACGGCGCGCCCTCGGCCGTCCCCGAAGCCTCCGACCCGCCGCCGGCGGGCGTCTCCAGCTGGGAGGGCGTCGCCCTCAGGAGCGCTGCAGCGTTCGACGCCTTGCTCGCCCGGCTGTCTTCGGGAGGCCCTCGGCACGAGGCGCTCCGGCGCGGCACGCCGGGCGAGGGCGGCCTCGCGGACCGAGGCGGTCGGCACGCCGCCCACCGGCAGAGGCGCATCGCCTTCGTCGGGCCGCTTCCTCCGGCCCCGACGGGGATCGCCCGCTACAGCGCTCGCCTGATCGAGGAGCTCGAGGCGACCGGCACGGTGACGGTCGACGCCTTCGCCGACGGGCCGACTCCGGACCAGCGGGCGCCGGACGGCCGGACCCCGTACCGGGTGGCCTCGCTCCAGGCGGTCGAGGAGGTGCTCGGCGGCTACGACCGGGTGGTCTACAGCCTCGGCAACAGCCATCACCACCTCGGCGCCCTGGCCGCGCTCCGGCGCCGCCCCGGCGTGGTGCTCTGCCACGACGTCCGTCTCACGAACCTCTACCGCCACGAGCACGGCAGGGTTTGGCTGCTCCCCGGGGGGCTGCGCCGCACCCTCGAGAACATGTACGGCGACCTCCTGCCGGAGCGGATCGGGGCCGACGGTTCGGTGAGCCCGGTCGACGCCAGCCTCTACGGGCTGCTCATGCTGCGCGAGGTCGTCTCGTCCTGCGAGCGCCTCCTCGTCTTCTCCGAGGCGGCTCGACGCCTGGCCCTGCTCGACGGCGGGAGCCGTTTCGCCCCGCGCATCGCAGTGCTCCCCTTCCCCTTCGAGCTCCCCCGCGCGGGCCCTCCCGAGCGCGCTCGGAAGCCGGACCTGCGGGGCGGTGCCGGGCCGGGACCCGTTGCGGGCGCGGCCGACCGGCCCGGCGCGGACGCGGGGCGGACGGTCGTCGCCCACTTCGGCATCGTCGACCCGGTCAAGGAGCCCGGCCTGCTTCTCGAGGCCTACGGGCTCGCCCGGAGCGCGCTCGCCCGGCCGCTGCTCGCCTTCGTCGGACCGGTCGGCGAGGAGCCGGCGGCGGCGCTGCGCGCCCGGGCCGCGGACCTCGGCTGTACCGAGGAGCTCGTGCTCACCGGCGCTCTGCCCGACCCGGAGTACGGCTCGTGGCTCGACCGCGCCACCGTCGCGGTCCAGCTGAGGCGCACGACGAACGGTGAGGCCTCGGCGGCCGTCGGCGAGTGCCTGGCCGCCGGGCTCCCGACGATCGTGAGCGACATCGGCTGGGCCCGAGAGCTCCCCGATGATGCCGTCGTGAAGCTCCCCGTCGCCCCCCCCGCGCCGGCGCTCGCCGAAGCGATCGTCGCGTTGGCCACCGACGGGGCGCGTCGAGCGGCGCTCTCCCAGGCGGCGCTCGCCGAAGCAGGCCGGCGCGGCGCCGGCGTCACCGCACGGGCCCTGCTGGCCGAGCTCGAGCTCGCCTCCTGAGGCGAGCCAGCCCGAGGGATGCCGGCCCGGCTCGCAAGCGCCTGCGTGCCGCTCACCGGGCCCTGCGGAGGCGGTCGGCAAGAAGGCCGGCGAGCTCGCCGACACGAGGCCTCGGGCCGACGACCGACGCCCCGGAGAAGGGGTCGTCCCAGACCTCTTCGGCCCCCGGCGGTCGCGCCCCTGCCGAGGCACCCACGCGCTCCAGGCGCCTCCCGGCCATGGCCTTGGCGCGGACCACGGCCTGCACCGAGAGGCGCAGGTCGGGGTCGGCGCAGTCGAGCGACCGCCAGCTCCGCTCCTCCGCGCCGGGAGGGGTGCCGGCCGGCTCCACCTCGATCCGCTCGTCGCTGAGGCCAGGTGCCGCGCGCAGCCGGTCACGGTCCTCCTCGCTCGCAACGACCACCCTCGTCACGGCCGACCACATCGGCCAGGTGGCACGACCGCCCACCCCTCCCGGGAGCGGGATCGGGCTCGGCAGCCGGAGTGTGACCTCGCGATAGCCGCGAAGCGCCAGGCCGAGCAGCGCCAGGGAGAGCGCCCGGGAGAGGCGATCGGCCGCCGGCGAGAGCGGCAGGCCGGGCTGGAGGCGCAGGACGAGCGCGTCGAACCGCCGGGCCCTCAGCGCGAGCTGGACCCCGAGACGCGCTCCCGAGAGCGGCGCGTGGTGATGGGCCGCGCTGCGCGGGTCCGGGGAGAGCACCTCGACCTCGTGGCCGGCGGCGGCGAGCGCGGACGCCTCGAGGGCGGTCTCGACGGCCGCCGGGCCGCCGGGCGGCGGGCTCGTGCCGACCAGGAGGACCCTCATGTCGCGCGCTGTGACCGCAAGGTCTCGAGCGAGCGCTCCATCGAGTCGAGCACGCGCTCCCAACGGTAGTTGGCGAGCACGTACCGGCGACCGCGCTCGGCGAGGGCGGCCGCGGCCTTGGGCGCCTCGGCGAGAAAGGCGAGGCATTCGCCGAGCTCGCGGTCGTCGACGTAGGTGAGCCCGCCGCCCGAGCGCTCCACGTGCCAGGTGAGCACCGCCGACCTGGCGTTGACGACCACAGGCGTCCCCGCGAGCCACGCCTCCATCACGGTGCGCGAGAAGCTCTCGTTCACGCTCGGGTGGACCAGGGCCTCCGCCGCCGCGAAGGCGTCGGGAAGCTCCCGGGCGTCGAGACGACCGAGGTCCACGACCCGCCCGGCGAGGGCGTCGGGCACCCCTGCGGGCCAGTCCCCGACGGTGACGAGGTCGAAGGGAAGGTCGTGCCGGCTGCTCGCCGCCGCGAACGCCTCGAGCAGCCCCGGCCACCCCTTGCCCTCCTCCCGCCGGCCCGCGTAGAGGACGAAGGGGCGCTCGAGGCCGTGGCGCCGCCGGAACCCGGCCGGGTCGTAGCTCGCCGGCTCCTCGACCGCGGCGCCGACGACGTCGTGCAGCGGCGCCAGGCTCGGTGCGACCCGGTGGGCGAGCTCGTGCTCTGGCTCGGAGAGGAACCACGCGCCGGCCACGGCGGACAGGGTCGAGCGCACGATGCCGAGCCACGCGTAGGGCTCGTCGTGGAGGCAGGGCATCACCACCGTGCGCTCCGGGGCCACCCGGGCACCGTAGATCGTCGACCAGAACAGGTAGGGCGAGAGCACGATGGCATCCATCTCTCGGGCTCGCCCGACGAGCTCCAGGTACAGATCGGGGACGCGAAACCGACCGTTCACCCATGCCAGCTCGTCCCGCGTGGAGAGCCGCTCGCCTCGCTGCACTCGCCGTTCGAGCTCGGCGGCGCGAAGGCGCGAACGAGCCCTGAGCGTCGGGAAGCGCCGGACGAGGACGCCCCGGTCCTCGAAGCTGCCCGCCGGCAGCTCGTTCGCCCAGCTGACGTGGCTCTTCGCGCAGGTCGTGAACAGCTCGACCTCGTGGCCTCGCCCTGCGAGACCCGTCGCGGCCTCGGCCATCACCGCCTCGGACCCGCCGACGACCTCCGCGCCGTAGCGGGGTGCTACGAATGCGAGATGCACCCGGTGATCGTACGTGATGGTTCCGCGCGCCCCGGGTGGAGCACGCAGAGTGTTGACATAATTACGATTAGTGGCATATGGACGGCTCGAGATCCTCAAGGTCTGCCGCCCTGGAGCCGTAGGCAACTGCCACGGTGAGGTACTGGGTGCGGCTCGTTCGCCCTCGTCGGCATCCCCGCCGGAGACCGGCGACAGCGGGTTGCGCGGACCTGAGGCGGTTGGCTTCCCGCTCCGGACGAAGCACCAGGAAGAGCCCTCAAGGCTCCCTCATCGCCGTCCTCGTCGCGGGGAGCTCGTTCGCGATCGCCGGGACCCTGCCCGCCGGGGTGAGGCCCGTGCGCCCGCAGGCGCCGGGGCCTCGCTCGCGCGCTGCAGCCGCGCGGATCGGGCATGCACGCGCGCACACCGACCTCGTGTGGCCCTCTCCGCAATGGGTGACACGCACAGTGACGGCGGCCGGCGCCGGCCACATCGCCCAGAGCTCACCCACGGTCGCGAGGGTCGGGGACAGGACGATCGTCGCCGTCGGCGCCGAGAACGGCTACGTCTACGTCCTCGACGCCGCGACCGGTCGAGAGCTGCCGGGATGGCCCCAGCGGATGGCGGCGCCGCCCGGGGCGGCGGTGCCGGTCGAGTCGAGCCCGGCCATCGCCTGGCTCGACGGGCCTGGCAAGCCGCCCTCGATCATCGTCGGCTCCGGATCGACCTGGGTGCCGAGCAGCGTCGGAGAGGTCGAAGCGTTCCGGCTCGACGGGACCCCGAGGTGGGTCTTCCACGTCGGGGCGGCCCCAGGCACGGCCGTCGGCGTGATCTCCAGTCCGGCCGTCGGCGACCTCAGCGGGAACGGGCAGGAGGACGTCGTCTTCGGCTCCTGGGACCACAACCTTTATGCGCTCGACCCCGCCGGACGGCCCCTCGCCGGCTTCCCCTACAACACCGGGGACACGATCTGGTCGTCGCCGGCCCTCTACACCCTGCCCGGGCAGGTCGGCGCGGAGATCTTCATCGGCAGCGACGCCTCGGGCGAGGCCTACGCCGCGGGCGGCGCCACGCGTCGGTGCTACGGGGGGTTCGTCCGTGCCTACCGCTACGTCGACCGCCGGGTCGAGGTCGTCTGGTCGCACTGCGAGGACCAGGTCATCTGGTCCAGCCCCGCCGTCGGGGTCATCAACTCGACGGGACGGCTGGCCGTCGTCGTCGGGACCGGCTTCTACTACCAGCCGTTCCCCGCCGACACCGACAAGGTGTTCGCGTACTACGCGGACAACGGCGCGGCCGTCCCCGGCTGGCCGGTCTCGACGCCCGGGCCGTCGCTCGGCTCCCCCGCGATCGGGGTCATCGGTCCCTCCGGCGGGCCATCGGTCGTGGAGACCTCGTGGGTCTGCGCGTCGCCCACGAGAACGGGGTGCTTCGTCGGGTACCGCTCGGAGGTAGAGGCCTGGTCCGGGGACGGGCGGCTTCGGTGGGCGACGAAGCTCGCCGGCCCGACCGACTTCGCCTCGCCGGTGCTCGTCCCGTTGCGGGGAGAGTCGACCGACGACGTCCTCGTCGGCTCCCCCGCCGGCCTCTACGCGCTCGCCGGGTCGACGGGCGCCTACCTGTTCGGGACGAGCGGCGCCACGCGCGCCGCGACGATCAACCCCGGGTGCGCGGTGTACAACTCCGTGGCCGTCGCCGACCTCCACGGTGCCGGCGCCGCGTCCGGCTGGCACGTGTTCGAGGCGTGCGGCGGGCCGGCCCCGCTGGGCCATGCCGGCGAGGTCGCCGACTACCGCCTCCCCGTGCAGCCGGGAACGGCGCCGGCATGGCCGATGTTCCGAGCCGGTCCGGAGCACGACGGGACCGCGCCGGCATGACGCCACCGGCACGCGCCCGTCGGGCAGTATCGAGGCGTGCCCTTTCCATCCCAGAGAAGCGACGCGGCCCGTGGCAGCGCACGAGCGCGGCAAGGCCGCCTCGCCCGCGCGGCGTGGCGCGCCGCCGGGGCGGCGGGGATCGCCGCCGCGGTCCTCGTCGGACCGGAGGCCGGGGCCCAGGCGGTCGGCCTCGGCACACCGACGTGGTTCGACACCGTCGGGCCCGTCGCGCTCAGCTCGCCGACGGTCGCCTCGTTCGGGTCGACCCCGGTCGTGGTGTTCGGCTCCGAGAGCGGGTACGTCTATGTCGTCAATGCCCTGACCGGGGCGAACATGCCCGGCTGGCCCGAGCCCGTCGAGCTCGCGCCCGGCGTCCCGACGGCGATCGAGTCGAGCCCGACCGTCGCCTACCTCGACGGCCCGGGCAAGGCGCCGTCGATCATCGTCGGGGCGGGGTCGACCTACGTGAAGAACCAGCAGGGAGGGCTCGTCGCCTTCAACGCGGACGGGACGGTCCGCTTCGTGTTCCACACCGAGGACGTATTCAACGAGTGGGACGGCAAGAGCACCCCGGGCCCCACCGGCTATGACAACGGCGTCTTCTCGACACCCGCGATCGGCGACGTAACCGGGAACGGCCAGCAGGACATCGTCTTCGGCTCCTGGGACCACAACCTCTACGCGCTCGGTCCGACGGGCAGGCTCGTCCCGGGCTTCCCGGTCCAGCTCGAGGACACCATCTGGTCCTCCCCGGCCCTGTTCCACGTGCGCGGCCGCCCCGGCCAGGAGGACATCTTCATCGGCGGCGACGCCTCCGGGCGCGACGGCTGCCACGGCGGCTTCCTCTACGACTTCACCTACCGCGACGGCGGGCCCAGGATCGCCTGGCAGCACTGCGAGAACGGCCAGACCATATGGTCGAGCCCGGCGATCGGGGTGATCAACGCCACGGGGCGGCCGGCCGTCGTCGTCGGGACCGGCTTCGGCTACCCACCGCCGTACACGGCGGCCTCGGACAAGGTCTTCGCCTACTACGCGGACAACGGGGCCCGCGTGCCGGGATGGCCGGTCGCGACCGCCGGCCCAGTGTTCGGCTCCCCGGCCATCGGCACCCTTCCAGGGACCTCGACGCCCGACGTCGTCGACACCTCCTGGTGCGTCGCCTGCACGGTGTCGGACTCGGTCGGCACCTCCTACGTCTACGCCTGGTCGGGCACGGGCCAGCAGCTGTGGCGCGCCACGCTCGCCGGCCCGAACGACTTCGCCTCGCCAGTGCTCGTCGACCTCGACGGCTCTGCAGGCAACGACGTCGTCGTCGGCTCGGCCGGCGGGCTCTACGCGCTGAGCGGAGCGACCGGCGCCTTCATGTTCGGCACGGGCACCGACCATCCGATCAACACCTGCTCGGTGCAGAACGCCGTCACGGTCGCCGACCTTCCCGGCGAGGGAAGGGCGGCGGGATGGCACCTGTTCGAGTCCTGCGGGGGCCCCCACCAGGTGACCGGCACCGGTCGGCTGATCGACTACCTGCTTCCCGACCCTCCGGCGACGGCTCCGGCATGGCCGACCTGGCGCGGCGACACCAACCACGACGGCGTCGCGACCTCGACGCTCGCGAGCGAGGGAGGCTGAGGGACGCCGGACAATCGCTGGCTCGGGCCCGGGGCGAAGCGACCTCGAGCACCTCGGGACCGGCGCCCCCCGGCGCGGCGTCGGGGAAGGGTCAGGAGGCGGGACCGACCTTCATTGCCGAGCGGTCGATGACCCGGTCGATGAACCCGTAGTCGAGCGCCTCCTGGGCCGTGAACCACCGGTCGCGGTCGGAGTCTGCCTCGATGCGCTCGACCGTCTGACCGGTGTGGAAGGCGATGCGCTCCGCCATCATCCGCTTGAGATAGATGATCTGCTCCGCCTGTATCGCGATGTCCGCGGCCTGCCCCTGCATCTGGCCCGAGGGCTGGTGCATCAAGATGCGCGAGTGGGGCAGCGCGTAGCGCTTGCCGTGGGTGCCGGCGCAGAGGAGGAACTGCCCCATCGACGCCGCGAGCCCGAGGCAGATCGTCGAGACGTCACAGCGGACGTACTGCATAGTGTCGTAGATGGCGAGGCCGTCGGTCACCGATCCGCCCGGCGAGTTGATGTAGAGGCTGATGTCCCGCTCGGGATCCTCGGCCTCGAGCAACAGCAGCTGGGCGCAGATCTGGTTGGCCGAGGTCTGGTCCACCTGGGTGCCGAGGAAGATGATCCGCTCCTTCAGCAGCCGCTGGTAGACGTCGCCGGACGAGTCGCCCGACCCCGCCGAGGACGCGGCCGCCGGCGCCGGCGGGACCGTGATCGATGCTGTGCGCATGCCCGAAGGTTACCGGTGCCAGGAGCACCCCACGCGCCGAGGTCCGCCGCGCCCTCGCCGGCCGGGGAGCTCGCGCCCTTGAGCAGCCCGGCCCTGGCGAGCGCGGCAGGTCGGGCTACCCTCATTGCCCAGGCGCACGCGGGCGTGGCGAAACGGCAGACGCGCCGGGCTTAGGTCCCGGTCCCCTCGGGGGTGGAGGTTCGACTCCTCTCGCCCGCACGCCTCCCCCCTCGCCCTTTCGCGCCCGGCGCCGCCTCGAGCCCTGCCGTCAGGACCGCCCCCCGGATCCGTGCTCGCCGCCCTATTTGCGATCAGCTTGCACAAGCGCTTAGGTTCCCCGGGGTGCCGCGCGAGGAGGAGGCGGGAGCCGTGGTGCCCGGCGCGCCCAGCGCCCCGCTCGCCGCCGAAGGGACCTCCGCCGGAGACGGCGGGGAGCGAGGGCTCGTCCAGTCGTTCCGGCTCGGAGATCTCGTCCCCCTGTCGGTCTCGAGCGTCGGCCCGATGTTCTCGGTGGCGGCGACCGGAGGTGTCATGGCAGCCGAGGCGGGATGGTGGACGCTGCCGGCCATCGCGGTGCTCGCCCTTCCCTTCATCGTCTCGAGCTTCGTCTTCCGCCTCCTCAACCGGCACTTCCCTCATGCCGGCGCCTCCTACCACTGGTCGGCTCGCATCGTCGGGCGGGGCCCTTCTCGCTTCCAGGCGTGGGTCCTGATCGTCGCCTACTTCTTCTCCATCCCCCCGATCGCCATCCCGGCCGGCTCCTATTCGCTGGCGCTCGTCGCCCCGCACTACGACGCGCCGGCCGTCGTCCACATGCTCGTCACGCTGTTGTGGATCGGCTTCGCCGGGGTACCGCTGCTCCTCGGCGGGCGCCCGACGGCCCGCATCACCCAGGTGTTCTTTGCGGTCGAAATGGTCTCGCTCGTGAGCTTCGGGGTCATCGGCGCGCTGCGTTGGCCGAGGATCTCGGTCCCGATCCACTTCGGCCCGCCCCCCGTCGGCGGGATCCTGGTCGTGGCGGTCGTGGCCGCGACGATCCTCGACGGCTGGGAGATCGACAGCTACGCGGCGGAGGAGTCCCGCCGCCCACGCGATCACCCAGGCCTCGGAGGGATCGCCGGCGCGATCGGGGCGCTGTTGTTCTACGCGATCTTGTACCCGCTGATGCTGGGCGAGACGCCTCTGCGCGAGCTGTCCGGCTCGCCCGACCCACTTGCCGCCTGGGCACGACACCTCGTCCCGGGGGAGCCTTGGGCCATGCTCGTCCCGATCCTGGCGTCGACGGCGGGCGGGCTCTGGCTGACGAGCTTCATCCTCACACGCGCCCTGTACGCGATGGGCCGCGAGCGCCTCATCCCGCGCCGCTTCGCCCGTCTCAACCGCAACCACGTCCCCCATGTCGCCGTCCTCTCCTCCCTGGGAATGGCCGCCCTGATCTGCGCGCTCCAGCTGTTCGTGTCCTCGCTCGCCTCGTTCTTCGGCCTCGTGCTCGCCGCCGCAGGCTTCTTCCTGCTCGCCGAGTTCTTCCTGGACTCGATCACCGCGGTGGTGTTCCTCACCACGGGCCATCGGCGGCTCCCCGACGTGGCCTTGCAGCCGCACGCCCATCCCGGCCTCCTCGCCGGCGCGCTCTTCTCCAGCGTCGTGATGGGGCTGTTGCTGGTGGGGTTCTTCCTCTACGGCCCAAAGGCCTTCGGTGGCGGCATCGACGCCACGCTGGCCACACTGCTCGGTCTCGGCGTCGCGTTCGCCTGGTGGACCCGTCGCTGGGCAGGGCCCCCCGTCACTTTCGCAGGGGCAGACGTCGTCGACCGAGCCCAGCCGGAGGGCAGGCTCGAGCGACTGCGGCTGCCTCGGAGCTGAGCGGCGAGCCCGCCTGGCCGCGCCACCCATACGCCAAGACCGCCGAGGTCCGGCGATCAGCCGCCGGCGACCCCGGTGAACTTGTCGAGCGCGACGAGGAACTCCGGCTCGTCCTGCAGGATGCTCGCGTAGCCGGCGCCGGGAAGGACGAGCTCCCGGGCCCGGCGCAGGGCCCGGACGAGCGCATCGGCGTCGGCAGGCGGGAAGAGCTCATCGAGAGAGCCGACGACGACCAGCACCGGGACCGCGACCCGCCCGAGGCCGCGGGCGAGCGAGGGGCCGGTGGCCGCGGCTGCCTCGAGCGCCGCCTGCTGGATGACCGAGGCGGCGGTGAGGTCGTCGGTCGGCAGGCGGTCGACCCGCTGCAGCCACTGCTGCTGGGCGCCGATGGCGGTCGCCGGGAAGAGCACGGTCGAGAGCTCGACGTCGGTCGAGGTCGGCGAGGCGAGCAGGGCAGCGGCCGCTGGGTCCGGCCGGGTAGAGCCCCGGCCGCCGGCGGAGGTGTCGGCCAGCACGAGCCGGCCCGCCATGCCGGGATGGCGCTCGGCCAGCGCAAGGGCCACCTGCCCGCCGAGACCCCAGCCGAGCACGGTCGGGTGGTCGAGCCCGAGGGCGACGGAGAGGGCCGCGACGAGATCGGCCTCCTGCTCGACGTCGCGAACGCCCCGGGCCGCCCCGGAATAGCCCGAACCCGGCAGGTCCGGCGTCACGACCGTGTAGCTCGCGCCGAGCGCGGCGAGCAGCTGGGCGCCCCAGGAGCTCATCGAGGTGTGCTCGCCGGGAAGCAGGACGAGGTCCGGGCCGGAACCGAACTCTCGGAAGGCGACGTCGATCCCGCCGGGGACCGCCTCGCCGGACGTGGTGGACGGCTCGGACGGCACCCGGCCAGGCAACAGGGGCTGGAGGACGAGCCGCTCGACCGGCCCGAGCTCCGCGAGCGAGCCGCCCGGCCGGGTCCCGGGAACGTAGGACGGGCTCGGGAGCGAGGTCGAGGTCGCCGCCGACGGGAAGGCGGCCTCGCTCGGCTGCAGGGTGGTCGAAGCACCCCCGGCGACGCTCGCCGGGATCGCGGCCGCCGGGGTCGCCGCGCTCGACGCCCCGCCGGCCGGCGCGCCGCTCGCCGATCTCCCGGCGCTCGAGGGCCGGGAAGAGCCGCACGCGGAGAGGAGCGCACCGACCCCGAGGAGGGCGAGCACCACGGCGGGGAGCAGGCGGCGCCCTCCGCCCGAGCGCGCCCGCAGGACCACCGTCGCCCGGCGCTCAGCGGTCCCGGCGGAGGGCGCCTCTTGTAAGGCTCGTCGCGAGCCCGACGAGCGCGGAGCCCTTGGAAGCCGAGCCGAGCACGTCGTCCAGGGCCTCGACGAACAGGTCGACCTCCTCCTGGCCAGCCACGAGCGGCGGCAGGAGCTTGACGACGTTCATCGAGTCGCCCGCGACCTGGGTGAGGATCCCATGCCGCTGGAACAGCGGACCGACGACGAGCTGTGAGAACAGGCCCTTGTGCGCCAACTCGACCAGCCGGAAGCGTGCCCGGCCCGCGCCCGAGGCCGGGGGGCCGAAGACGAGGCCGACCATCAGCCCTTCTCCCCGGACGAGCTGGAAGAGGTCGTGCTTGTCGAGCAGCGGGGCGAGCCCCTTGGCGAGCGCGTCACCCGTCCGCCGAGCCCGGTCGACGAGGTCCTCGTCGTCGATCACCTGGAGCGTCGCCAGGCCCGCGACCATCGCGAGCACGTTGTTCTTGAACGTCGAGGAGTGGACGAGGGCGCGATCCATCGAGGAGTAGACCCGGTCGGACACCTCCGCGGAGCAGATCATCGCGCCGACCGGCACGTAGCCACCCGAGAGCGCCTTCGAGGTCGTGAGGATGTCGGGCACGAGACCCCAGTGCTCGTGCGCCCAGAGCCGGCCCGTGCGCCCGAGCCCCGTCTGGACCTCGTCCACGACGAGCAGCGTGCCGTGGCGGTGGCACAGCTCCTGCACGGCGTCCCAGTAGGCGCGGGGCGCCACGTTCACCCCCTTGCCCTGGATCGGCTCGACGACGAAGGCGGCGACGTCGCCCTTTCGCAGCTCTCGCTCGAGCGCGTCGGCGTCGCCGAAGGGCACCTCGTCGAAGCCCTCGAGCAGCGGGCCGAACCCCTCTCGGAACTCCTTCCCGCCGTTGAGCGAGAGGGCGCCGTAGGTGAGCCCGTGGAAGCCGTGGTCGCAGTGCAGCGTCCGCCGGCGAGCGGTGGCGCGCCGGGCGAACTTCACCGCCGCCTCGACGGCCTCGGCACCGGAGTTGGTGAAAAAGACCCGCCCCATGCCGGGGTGCGTGCGCTTGAGCAGCTCCTCGGCGAGCACGCCGGCGAGCAGGGGCGCGTCCATCTGCACGAGGCTCGGCAGGTCAGCCTCGAGCGCCTCGTGCAGCGCCTTCTTGAGCGCGGGATGGCTACGGCCGAGGGCGAACACGCCGAACCCCGAGAGGAAGTCGAGGTATCGGCGGCCCTCGGCGTCGTAGAGGTAGCACCCCTCGCCTCGGACGTAGCGCCGGTCGAACCCGATGGTCCGGAGCACCCGGACGAGCTGGGGGTTGACGTGCTCACCGTAGAGGCGGAGGTGCTCGCCTCCCCTCGCCGAGAGCACCTCGCTCAGCTCGAACCCCATCTCGCCCTCCTCGCCACCGTGCAGGGCGAGCTTAGTTTCGCAGCAGGGCGGGCTTTCGAACGCCCCGGCGGGCCCGCGGCCCGAGCCCCGGCGCGGCAAGCCTCGCGCCGGGGCTCGAGCAGGCCCCTGCAGTGTCGCAGAGCCCGGGTAGTGTCCGGCCCGATGCCCGAGGCAGCCCCGAGGCGCTTCTGCTTCGTCCATGCTGCGGACCTCCACCTCGACACGCCCTTCGACGGCGTGCATGCCGCGGCGCCGCGGATCGCGGCGGCGCTCAGGGAGGCCTCTCTCCAGGCGTTCGACGAAGTGGTCGAGCTCGCGCGTCGGCGCTCTGCCGCATTCCTGCTCGTGGCGGGCGACGTCTACGACGGCGCGGAGCGCGGGCTCCGAGCCCAGCTGCGCTTCCGTGACGGCCTGGCTCGCCTCGCCGCCGACGGCATCGAGAGCTTCGTCGTGCACGGTAATCACGACCCGGTCGAGACCGGCTGGTCGGCCGTGCGAGCCTGGCCTGAGGGCGTCAAGGTCTTCGGCACCCGCTCCCCGGAGGTCGTCCCGGTCGCCCGCGACGGCGAGGTGATCGCCACGGTCCAGGGGATCAGCTACGCCAGGCGCGCGACGACGGAGAACCTCGCCCTGCGCTTCTGCAGGCCGGAGGGACCTGGCCTCCACGTCGGCCTGCTCCACTGCAATGTCGCCGGCGCCGGAGAGGGCCACGACAACTACAGCCCTTGCAGCCTCGATGACCTCCGCCGGGCCCGGCTCGACTACTGGGCCCTCGGCCACGTGCATTCCGGGGGCATCCTCGCCGAGGGCTCCGGGCCCGGCGACCCCTGGGTCGTCTACCCGGGCAACACCCAGGCGAGGAGCGGGCGCCGGAGCGAGCGGGGCCCCAAAGGGGCCGTCGTGGTCCACGTCGAGGACGGGCGGGTGCTGAGGGTCGAGCAGGTCGCCTGCGACCGGGTGCGTTTCGTCGAGCTCGAGTGCCCCGTCGAGGGCCTCGAGGGCCTCGACGGGCTCGAGCAGCTGTTGGACCGCCTCGCCGACGAGGCGCTCGAGCAGGCAGAAGGGCGATCGCTCGTCCTCCGTGCCCGGCTGGCGGGCAGGGGCCCGCTGCACGACGCGCTTCGGCGCACAGGCGCCGTCGAAGAGCTGCTCGAGCACCTGCGCGAGGGGGCCTCGGACCAGGAGCCTTTCCTCTGGTGGGACGAGATCGCCGACCGCAGCCTGCCGCCGCAGGACCTCGGGCTCCTCAGAGGCCGTGGCGACTTCGCGTCGGACCTCCTCTCCCTCTCCGACGAGCTCAAATCCGACAGGGCGTCGCTGGCATCTGTCGCCGACGAGCTGGTCCGCTCGGTCCCGAGATACCTTGCTCGCGACCTCGAGGAGCTCCTCGCCGACGGCGAGCAGCTCGCAGGTCTGCTCGCCCTCGGGACGCTCGCCGCCCTCGACGAGCTGGCCGGGGGGGAGCCATGAGGATCTCGGGATGGCGAGTCGACGGCTTCGGCGTCCTCGCCGATCAAAGGGTCGAAGAGCTCCCCGCCGGCCTCACGGTGGTCGTCGGGCCGAACGAGGCCGGCAAGTCCACGCTCCTCGACTTCCTCCGTGGCGTCCTGTTCGGCTTCCCGGACCGCCGGCACCGCCGTCCCTACCACGAGCCGCTGCGCGGGGGGTCGCACGGCGGCACCGTCTCCCTCCTCGACGCGAGCGGCGGGGGCTGGCTCCTCGAGCGCCACGTCGGGGGCGGCCCGCCCGCGCTCAGCGGACCCGACGGCGCGCTCCGGGGGGAGGCGGAGCTACGGCGGCTGCTCGGCGGCGTCGACGGCGAGGTATTCCGCAGCGTCTACGCCTTCGGCCTGTCGGAGCTCTCCTCGCTGGAGACGCTCGAGCGGGACGAGGTGCGCGACCTGATCTTCTCAGCCGGCATCCTCGGCGCGGGCCGCTCGGCGACGCGAGCCCAGCACTCCCTTGCCAGCAGGCAGGCAGCGCTCGTCCGCCCGCGCCGGTCCGACGCGGTCGCGAACCTCCTCCGCCGTCGCCTCGACGCCGTCGACGGCGAGCTGCGCCGGCTGCGCGAGGAGGCGAGGCGCTTCCCGGAGCGTGCCGAGGAGTGCGAGGGGCTCGCGGCCAGGGTGCGAGAGGAGGAGGACACCGCCGAGGAGCTCCGGCAGCGGCTGCGTGAGCTCGATCGGCTGGAGGCGGCATGGCCCGACTGGTGCGAGCGTCGGAGCGCCGAAGCGGAGCTCGCCGCGCTGGCGGCTCCCGACCCGGCCGAGGCGACCCTGCTCGCCCGCTCCGCCGAGATCGCGGCGCTGAGAGACCGGCGCGCCGGCTTCGAGGAGTGGGCCCGCCAGCGCGACGACCTCGCACGCCAGCTCGACGGCATCCAGCAGAGGGTCGAGGACGCGCTGCGCGAGCTCGGGCCGGGCGCCAGGGCCGAGGTGGTGCGCCACCTCGACCTCGGCATCGCGACGACCGAGCGCGCCGAGCGGCTGTCGAGGCGGCACGGCGAGCTGCTCGCCGAGCTGCGCTCGAAGGAGGAGGTCGCCGACCGCGACTCCGCCGAGGTCGGGAGGCTCGAGGGAGCGCTCTCGGCGCAGGAGAAGGCGGCCGGCAGGGTGCGGTCCAAAGCCGACCTCGACGCCGCAGGCGAGCTGCTCCACGAGGCACGCCGGCTCCTCGACCGGCGAGAGGAGCTCGAGCAGGACCGGGCACGCGCCGAGCAGCAGGCGCGCCTCGAGGCGCTCGCCTCGCGCCGAGCAGGGGTGAGGCTCGCCGGCTCCTGGGCCCTGGCGGCGCTCCTGGTCGCGTCCGCCCTGCTCGCCGGCGGCGCCGCCCTTTCGGTAACCGGAGGCCACGGCGCGACGGCGGCGCTGTTCGCGGCGGCGGCGCTCGTGGTAAGCGCCGTGGCCGTCGCGTCGGCGGCCCAGGGTCGCTTGAAGGACCGAGCTCGAGGCGCCGGGCCCGAGGTCCCGGAGGAGGGCGACGGGGCGCAGCTCCGGCAGGTCGAGGCCCGCCTTGCAGAGCTCGCCCGGAGCTTTCGACGCCCCGGGCGGCTCGAGCGGGGAGATCTCGACCCGATCGGCCGGGCGCTCGACTCGGAGGTCGCGTCGCGCCTCGCCCTCGACGACCTCGCTCGACGCCTCGCCGACGCGCGCCGGCGCCGGGAGGAGTCGCTCGCGCTCGCCGATCGCTGCCGGGACCAGCTCGCCGAGAACGACAGAGCCGCCGCCACGCTCGGTTCCGAGCTGCTGCTGCCCCCGTCGCTCGGGCCCGACTCGCTCGGCCGCGCCGTCGACCTGCTGGCGAGGCTGCGCAAGGACCTCGACGCGCTGGACCGGGTCGGGCAGGCGCTCTCCAAGGTCGACGCGCGACTCGAGTCCTACGCGCACTCCGCGCTCTCGCTGGCCTCGGCGCTCGCGCCCGCGGGGCTGGAAGGCGGCTCCTTCGTCCTCGGTCGTCAGGACGAGTCGGAGCCGCTCGGCACGGGCTCGGTCGGCCCCGCGGCGGCCGGGTCCGTCGGAACCGGCTCCGCCGCGGGCACGGAGCGCAAGGCGACCGCCCCCGAGCAGGCCCTCGTCGCCGTCGGGCACCTCCTCGAGCGGCTGGAGGCGACCGCCTCTGCCCGCGAGGCCAGGGGGCGGCTCGAAGATGCCGCCCGCCGCGCCCGCGACGCCGTCGACCGGGCGCTCGGAGGCGGGAGCTGCACCGGGCGACTGCTCGCCGAGCTTGCCTCCGGCGACCCCGTCGCCTGGCAGGCCGAGCGGCGGATGCTCGCAGACCGGCTCGGGGAGGTGAAGCAGCGCCACGACGAGGCGACCCGGGCCCACGAGCGCTCGTCCCAGGCGCTCGGGCAGCTCCTCGGCTCGACGCGCCTCGCCGAGCTCGAGCTCGAAGGGGAGTCGCTGCGCGCCGAGCTTCGCGCCGCCCTCGAGCGCTACGCCGTGCTCGGCATCGCCCGCACCCTGCTGGAGAGGACGCTCGCCCGCTACGAGCGAGAACGTCAGCCCGAGGTGGTGCGCAGGGCGGCCGAGCTCTTCGCCTCGGCGACCCGGGGTCGCTACGTCCGGCTCGTCTCCCGCCCGGACGCCGACGGGCGCTCGCACGGGATCGACGCGATCGACGAGTGGGGGGCACGGGTCGACGCCGGCTCGCTCAGCCGTGGCACAGCCGAGCAGCTCTACCTCTGCCTGCGCCTCGCCCTCGCGACAGCGGGCGGCGCCGGTGTCGAGCTGCCGCTCGTCCTCGACGACGTCCTCGTCAACTTCGACCCCGACCGCGCCGCGGCCGTCGCCGAGGTGATCGCCGACGTCGCGAGGCAGCGCCAGGTGCTCGCCTTCACCTGCCATCCCCACGTCGCCGAACTGCTTTCCGACGCCTCGCCCAAGGCTCGCGTCCTCGAGCTGCCCGGGACGTCCCGGGCGCGTTAGCGCCGCGGCCCGACGCCCTCAGTCCTGCGCGGCGAGCCTCGCCCGCCAGGCCGCCGTCGCGTCGTCCCATCCGGTGACGACGAGGACGAACATCGCGAAGGTCAGCACGTGGACGGTCGTGCAGAGTATGCAGATCTTCTGGATCTCGAACAGCTCCGCGTAGACGAGGTAGAAGACGAAGCCGATGCCGACGATGCCGCCGGCGAGACGGGCATAGGCGACCTCGAGGCGGGAGCTGCGCCAGGCCCAGGGGAGCGAGAGGGCGAGCATGCCGACGAAGTAGACCAAGCCGAGCAGGGCGACCGGGATGCCGAAGACGTAGGACTCCGGGCTCGTCGTCACCGCCTCGCAGTTGATGACGCCGGTGTTCGGGCAGACGAGGCTGATGCCGGTGTCGTAGTGCGCCGCCGTGAGATAGGCCCCCATGCCGAGGCCGGCGAGGCTGACAAAGGTCGTGGTGAGCGCGCGCCATCCGCCGAGCCTGGCGAGCCGATCCGGACGAACCTGGGGCTCGGCGCCTGCCGGTGTCGGCGGCGGAACGCCCCGCCGGCGCGCCCGTCCCTCGCCGGCCGGCCCGTGCGGCACCGAAGGGCTCGGGCCACGGGTGGCCCGGCGCCTTGTCCGGCCGGGCGGCGCCTCCTCGACGGCCGCCGCCCTCGCGCGCCGGCCGCGCTCGGAGGTGGGGCGCTTCGGCACGGGGGAACGCTCAGCCCACAGGCCTGGTCTTCGCGAGGACTTTCGCCGCCGCGACGACGCCCGGGGACGCGCACACCGAACCCGGCTTCCCGCCGTCGAGCGAGCAGATCGCCGCGGCGATGTAGTTCGCCTGGACGATGAAGACCCTGGCGTCGATCGACTTGCCGAGCGACGAGCTCGGGGAGCGCAGCGCGGCGGCGATCTCGGGTCGGCCCGGCCCGCCGTTGTTCAGGTAGCCGTAGGCCTCGAAGATCACCGCCATCGGGCCGGGGTCGCCGGACTCGACGTACTTGTTGCCGATGTCGAGGAACGGGATGCCCGAGCTCGGCCCGGTGTTGAAGGGCTTGGCCGGAGTAGTGCCCGTGCCGTCGTACTTGGCCTCGAGCTTCTGGACGTAGGCGGGCGGGATCTGCAGCGGCTGCTGGAGGCGGTCCTCGGACTCGTAGGGCGTGAAGCTCACGTAGGGGCTCGTGTAGCTCGAGCCGAGGAAGCTGAAGGTCGGTATGTCGCCGTCGGTGCTCGCCGAGGAGGTGATCTTCAGGCCGTGGAAGGTGCCGAAGCGCCCGAGCGCCGCGATCATCGACCAGCGCATCATCGCGCAGTAGGGGCAGAACTCACCGCCGTCGTAGACGAACTGGGGCTTGCCGTCGAGCGTGAGCGGCGGCTGCCCCTTGGTGACGGTGAAAGGTGACGCCTCCGCGGCAGTCCCGACGGCGTTGAAGGTCGAGGCCGGGATGGTCGTGAGCGCCGAGACGAGCGAGGCGGGGGCGGGGGCGGGATGGCGGCCTGCCGCGTCGGAGCTCGAGCTCGAGCTCGAGCTCCCGCCGGAGAGCTTCACGACGAGCAGCACGACGAGCACGACGAGCACGACGCCGACGGCGCCCCAGCCGAGCCAGGCCGGTCGAGAGCCGCGTCCCCGGCCGCGGCCGCGCTCGTAGCGGCGGGCCGCCCCGGTCGCGGGCCGGGCGCCTCGAGCCGGTTGGGCCTGCGCGCCGAGCCGCTTCGGCGTCGAAGCTCCCTGGCCGGCCCTCGGGGCCTGAGAGCCCCGCCGTGCGGCCTCGAAGGAACGGTTGCGACCTGCGCCCCTCTGGCTGCTCATCGATGCGAAGGCTCCCTGGGTCGGTGAACCGGGACAGTCTACCTGGCCTTGCTGGGCACTCCCTGAGCGCGTCCCTGCTCGGACGGGCTCAGGCGCGCGCCCCCGGCCCGTCCCCGCCCTCCTGCGCACGATCGAGGTGCTTGCGGATGCGCATGACGACCTTCTCGGAGTCGTTCGCGTCGGCGCCTTTCTGCTCGAACAGCGCCTTTCGGTCCTCGGCCGCCTCGCGCTCGGCGGAGGCGTCCGCCGAGGCGAGGCGGGCGTCGATACCCTCGGCGACGATCCTGTCCGCCTCGGCCACGAGTGCCTCGACCATCTGGTCCTCCGGCACGACGCGCACGATCTTCCCGCGGATGAACAGATGGCCGCGGTGCCGGCCGGCCGCGATGCCGAGGTCGGCCTCGCGGGCCTCGCCAGGACCGTTCACGACGCAGCCCATCACGGCGACCTGCAGCGGGATCCCCCGACCCTCCAGCGCCGCCTGTGCCTCCTTCGCGACCCGGATGACGTCGATCTCCGCCCGGCCGCAGGAGGGGCACGCGACGAGGTCGAGGCCTCGCCGCTCGCGCAGGCCGAGCGACTCGAGCAGCTGCCTGCCGGCCCGCGCCTCCTCGACGGGGTCCGCCGTGAGGGAGTAGCGGATCGTGTCGCCGATGCCCTCGGCGAGCAGCGTCGCGATCCCGGCCGTCGCCTTCACGAGGCCCGCCGGCGGAGGACCGGCCTCGGTCACCCCGAGGTGGAGCGGGTGGTCGAAGGTCTCGGAGGCGAGCCGGTAGGCCTGGATCATGAGCGGGACGTTCGAGGCCTTGACCGAGATCTTCACATCCTCGAACCCGACCTCCTGGAAGTACGAGAGCTCCATCCGGGCGGACTCGACGAGCGCCTCGGGCGTCGCGCCGCCGAACCGCTCGTAGAGCTCGGGGTGCAGCGACCCGGAGTTGACGCCGATCCGGATGGGGACGCCCCGGTCCTTCGCCTCTCTCGCCACGAGCCTGATCTCCTCCGGCTTGCGGAGGTTGCCGGGGTTCAGCCGCAGCCCGTGCACTCCGGCGTCGAGCGCGGCCAGCGCCATCTCGACGTGGAAATGGACGTCGGCGACGATCGGCACGGGAGAGCGAGGCACGATGCGGGCAAGGCCCTCGGCGGCTTCACGCTCGTTGCACGTGCAGCGCACGATGTCCGCCCCGGCCGCCGCCAGGGCGTAGATCTGCCGGAGCGTCCCTTCGACGTCCGCCGTCTTCGTCGTCGTCATCGACTGGACGCTCACCGGGGCGTCGCCGCCCACGGCGACGCTGCCCACCCGGATCTGACGTGTCCGCCGCCGTGTCGCGACGCTGACGGTCGCTCTCGCCATCTGTTCGGCACCTCCGGGCCCGGCCGGTCGTCCGTGGCCTCCCCGCGAGCCTACGGCGCCGGCGGGCTGCCGGGGGTTCCGGGCCGAGCCGGGCGCTCAGCCGCCCGGGAGGGAGGCCGGCTGGACGATGTTGGCGTAGAGGGCCCCGATGCCGAGGACCACCATGAACAGCAAGAAGACGTAGGCCACCGGCATCAGCTTGGTCACGTCGGCGTGGTAGCGGTGTCCGGCCCGGGACCGCAGCCGCTCGTAGACGGCGATCGCGACGTGGCCGCCGTCGAGCGGGAGCATCGGGAAGAGGTTGACCATGCCGACGAAGACGTCGATCACCACGAGCACATAGAGCAGCTCAGCTATGTTCTGGCGGGCCGCCTGCGCCCCGATCTGGATGGCCCCGAGGATCGACAGCAGCTGGGGGGAGGAAGAGCTGCCGGAGCCTGCGCCCGCGCCGGCGCTCCCGGCGTCGGACGTGGCCGGGGGGGAGCTCGCGCTCGGGGACCCGGCCGTCGCGACCTGGTGCGCGAAGGACCTGAGCCCGTGAAGGGAGAACACCTGTCCGATGCCCGTCGCGGTCTGCGCCGTGACCGTCCCGAGCATCTGCCCCGCCCTTGCCACGGCGAGGAGCGGGTTGACCGTCTCGTTCCTCGCGAGGAACTGGAGCTGCACCCCGATCACGCCGGTCGGCCTGCCCCCCGGGCGCTCGAGCCGGACTGGCCGGCCGCCGACGAGCACCTCGACGTCTGTCTTGTCGGCGGGGCGGACGTGCAAGGTGAGGTCCCTGCCTCCCCGGTCGACGAGCAGGGTGAGCTCCTTGCCGGGATGGGACTCGACGAAGGTCACGAACTGCTCGCCCGTCGAGAAGCGGTGCCCGTCGATCGCCACGAGCTCGTCGCCGGCGCGCAGCCCGGCGCGCTCGGCGGGGCTCGGCCCGCTCGCGAAGGCGGTGAGACCGGTGATCTGCGGCGTCGCTGCGACGGGGACCCCGGAGATCGCGTACATCGCCCACAGGAGCAGGAACCCCATCACGAAATGCATTGCCGACCCCGCGCTCGAGACGAGCAGGCGCCTCGGGAAGCTCGCCTGCCGGTAGCTGCGGGGCTCGTCGCCGGGCCCGACCTCCTCGAGGCTGGTCATCCCGACGATGCGCACGTAGCCGCCTGCGGGGAGGGCCTTCACCCCGTACTCCGTCTCGCCTCGGCGAACCGACCACAGCCGAGGGCCGAAGCCGAGGAAGTACTCGGTGACCTTCATCCCCGAGAGCTTCGCCGTGACGAAGTGGCCGAGCTCGTGGACCATCACCATCACGATCAAGGCGAGCACCACGATCAGGACCGGGATGCCGTGGAGCACGACGGCGAGGGCGACGACGCCGGCCAGTCCGAGCAGGAGGCGGGCGAGCGCCCGGCGCGACGACCCGGCAGACCCCTGCCCCGCCGCCGGTCCCATGTCGTCCGCCGAGCCCTGCACCTGGCGTCGGCCGCCCGTCATCGCCACGACCGCCCTCGTCCTGCGCCCGCTCACGGCCCATCCCTCCGCCCGACGGCCTTCTCCGCCGAGCGCCGCGCCGCAGCGTCAGCAGCGAGCACGTCATCGACCTCGAGCAGGGTCGTCTGCTCGATCTCCTCGAGCACCTCGGCGACGACGTCGGCGATGGCGAGCCAGCCGATGCGCCCTTCGAGGAAGGCCGCCACCGCGACCTCGTTGGCGGCGTTCAGCCATGCCGGAGCGCACCCCCCGGCGCGCCCGGCATCGTACGCGAGGCGCAGGCAGGAGAAGGTCTCGAGGTCCGGCATGGAGAACTCGAGCCTCGACAGCTTCGACCAGTCGATCGTGCCGAACGGGACGTCGAGCCGCTCCGGCCAGCTGAGCGCGTAGCCGATCGGAAGGCGCATGTCGGGCAGCGAGAGCTGGGCGACGGTCGCTCCGTCGCGCCATTCGACCATCGAGTGGACGACGGACTGCGGGTGGACGACCACCTCGACCCGGTCGAGCTCGACGCCGAAGAGCTCGTGGGCCTCGATCACCTCGAGCCCTTTGTTCATCAAGGTTGAAGAGTCGATCGTGATCTTTGGGCCCATCTTCCAGGTCGGGTGGGCGAGCGCCTCCTCGACCGTGACGGAGGCGAGCTCGCGCCGCGTCCGCCCCCGGAAGGGCCCGCCGCTCGCGGTCACGACGAGCCTGCGGACCGAGGGGGGCGGCAGCGGCCTCCCGTCGCCGGCTCGTGCGGACGAGGTCGCGCCGATGCACTGGTGGATCGCACAGTGCTCGGAGTCGACGGGAACGATCTCCGCCCCGGGGGTCTTCCTCGCCGCCTGCACGACGGGAGCGCC
Source organism: Actinomycetes bacterium (assembly GCA_021786195.1). Classification (GTDB taxonomy): domain Bacteria; phylum Actinomycetota; class Acidimicrobiia; order Acidimicrobiales; family Bog-793; genus JAKAOD01. The sequence continues at coordinate 42,547 of JAJYNS010000105.1, forward strand.
GGCCACGAGCGACTCCTTGTTCGCCAGCGCGAGGCGCCGCCCGGCCCTCAGGGCCGCGACGGTGACCGGCAGGCCGGCGAAGCCGACGACGGCGTTGAGGACGACGTCCGCGGCGCCGGAGCCTGCCAGCTCCTCCAGCGCGCCCGGGCCGGCCAGGACCTCGGTCCCACGCGGGACGAGGCCCTCGAGCTCTCTTGCGAGACGCTCCTCCCCGATCGCGACCGCCTCGGGGCGCACCTGGGCCGCCTGCTCGGCGAGCAGGCGCACCGATCGCATCGCGCCGAGCGCGCTCACCCGGAGACGGTCGGGCGCGGCCCGCACGACGTCGAGCGCCTGCGTGCCGATCGAACCCGTCGAGCCGAGGACGGCGACTCGCCTGGGGCCGCTCACGGGTGCACCGAGCTGAAGAGCAGGAATGCCGCGGGAAGGACGAACAGCATCGCGTCGATGCGATCGAGGACCCCCCCGTGGGCGGGCAGGGTCGAGCCCATGTCCTTCACGCCGAGGTCTCGCTTGAGCAGCGACTCGGCCAAGTCCCCGATCGGGGCGAGGACGACGACGATCACTCCGAGCCACAGCGCCTGGGTGCTCGAGATCGGGTGGATGTGCGGGAGCACCAGCCCCGCGACGAGCATCGCGAGCACCGAGCCGCCGAGGACGCCCTCGATGCTTTTGTTCGGGCTCACCTTGGGGGCCAGGGCATGGCGACCGAGCTTGGCCCCGGTCGCGTACGCCCCGACGTCGGCTGCCACCGTCACCGCGACGACGGCAAGCAGGTAGGCGAGGCCATGGCGGTGCGGAAACGCGCGCTGGTCGAGCAGACGCCCACCGAACGAGCCGAGCAGCCCGACCCAGAAGATGACGGCGAGCGTCGCTCCGAGGTCGGCGAGCACCCGTCGACGGCCGTCGGCGCGCGGCCCGGAGGTGAGGAGGAACCAGGCGAAGCTGACCATCACGGCACCGGCGAGGACGCCGGCCTGGCCGGCCGAGCCGTGCAGGTAGGCGAGCACCGCGAGGCAGGGCACCGCGAGGAGGCCGACGAGCGTCGCCGGGCGAAGCCCCGACTTCCTGAGCGTCGCGAACGCCTCGCCCGCGGCGAGGGTCACCACGGCGGCGACGAGGGCGAGGGTCCAGTACGGACCGCCGAGGAAGCACAGGACGGCGAGCGCCCCGAAGGCGAGCCCGGTCGCCGTGGCGACGCTGGCGCTGCGGCGCCCTCCCGCCGGCGTCGGCGCCGGCTGCGCCACGGCCTCGCGCGCGCCGTCGCCCCGCCCCCCCGGCCGGAGCGGCTCGGCGCCGTGCTCGCGCGCGGAGGGGCCTGCCGGCGCCTCGCCATGGACCTTCGAGCCCCGCTGGCGGCGGCCCCCTGCCGAGTGCCTTCCCGACTTCGCGCGACGGCGCCCCGGCCGTCCTCGCTCGCCGTCGGCGGGACGCGTGCCACCGTCGGGACTCGTCGGATCGGGCCCAACGCCCCCTCCGGCGCCGAGCAGGGCCGCCCAGGCCTGCTCCTCCTCGTCGTCGGCCGCCTCGAGCCGTACCTCGTCGTCCGCGAGGAACGAGAGGTCGACCTCCTGCTCCCAGTCCGCCGGGTCCTCCCGCCAGGCTGGGCCGGGCAGCGACACGTCCACGGGGGCGAGCGGGTCGCCGTCGGTCAGGCCGAGCACGATGCGGGGCACCTGACCCGTCGGCGGATCCGACCAGTCCGGCAGCTGGATCCCGAGCTCGACGTCTTCGGCCTGCTCCTCCGCGGCAGACCGCCTCCCGGCGGCCTCGCCCTCGGCGGCGGCAGGCGCCGGACGCCGAGGTTCGCACGGGGACGTGGACGGCACGAGCCCGGCCGCGACCGCCGCCTCGACTGCGGCGATGCGCACGCCCTCACGCCCTCTCGCCGGGGGATCGTCCCCCGTCGGAGCGGCGTCCGGCGGCCCGGCGGCCCGCTCATCTCGTTCGTCCACTCCCGCCTCCCGTTCGTCGCTCGCCCACCGGACGCGACGGCCGGGCCGCGCGCCCGGCTGCCTCACACTTCGAGGAGCTCCTGCTCCTTGTGGGCGAGGAGCCGGTCGACCTCGGTGACGAGCTCGTGGGTCAGCTTCTCGAGGTCCTTCTCCGCCCGGTCGAGGTCGTCGGAGGAGATGTCGCCGTCCCGCTCGAGCGTCTCGAGGTCGTGCCTCGCCGCCCGGCGGGCGGCCCGCACGGCGACACGAGCCTCCTCGGCGCGCTGGCGGACCACCTTCACGAGGTCCCTGCGGCGCTCCTCGCTGAGCTGGGGGAACACGAGCCGGATCACCTGGCCGTCGTTCGAGGGGTTCACGCCGAGGTCCGACGCCTGGATCGCCTTCTCGATCGAGCGCAGCGCGCCCTTGTCGTAGGGATGGATGACGAGGACCCTGGCCTCGGGCACGTGGAACCCGGCGAGCTGCTGGAGGGGGACCTCGGACCCGAAGTAGTCGACCCGCAGCTTCTCGACGAGCGCCGGCGCCGCTCGGCCGGTCCGCACCGAGGCGAACTCCGCCTTCGCGTGCTCGATGGCCCGGTGCATCTTGTCGCGCGCCTCGTGCAGCGCGACCTCGACGATCGAGTCCTCGGCTTCGGAGGTCATCTGATCAGCGTACCTATCGGCTCGCCCGAGAGCGCCCCGCGGATCGTCCCTTCCTTCATCAGGTCGAACACCAGGATGGGGATCGAGTTGTCCCTGCAGAAGGTGATCGCGGTCATGTCCATGACCCTCAGGTCCCGGCGCATGACCTCCGCGAAGCTGATCTCGTCGAAGCGGATCGCCCCGGGCTCGCTCCGAGGGTCCGCCGAGTAGACGCCGTCGACGCCCGAGTGCGTCCCTTTCAGGAGGACCTGCGCCTCGATCTCGGCGGCACGCAGCGCCGCGGGGGTGTCGGTGGTGAAGTACGGGTTGCCCATACCGGCCGCGAATATCACGACCCGGCCCTTCTCGAGGTGGCGGATCGCGCGGCGGCGGATGTAGGGCTCGCAGACCTCGGCCATCGCGATCGCCGAGAGGACGCGGGTCGGGCGGCCCTCGCGCTCGATCGCGTCCTGGAGCGCGAGGGCGTTGATCACGGTCCCGAGCTGGCCCATCGTGTCCGAAGTTGCCCGGTCCATGCCCTCCGCGGCGCCCGTCGTGCCCCGCCAGATGTTCCCGCCACCGACCATCACGGCGAGCTCGACGGAGAGCTCCTCGCAGGACTCGGCGATCTCGGCAGCGATCCGCCGAACCGTGCGAGCGTCGATGATCTCGTCCGACAGCTCGCTCGCGAGCGCCTCACCGGAGAGCTTGAGCACCGCCCGTGACCAACCCCGCCGCGCGCCGGGGACGGCGCGCCCGCGTCCCTGACCGGCGGGCCCAGCCATGGCGGCCGTCACGCGCCCACGACGACCTGGGCGAACCTCGTGACGCGCGCCTGACCGACGAGCTGGCCGATCGTCATCTTCTCGTCGCGGGCGTAGGGCTGGTCGAGCAGCACGCGCTCTTTGAACCAGCCGTTCAGGCGGCCCTCGACGATCTTCGGCAGCTGCGCCTCCGGCTTGCCCTCGTTGCGGGCGATCGCCGTGATCGTCTCCCGCTCGGCCGCGATCGCCTCCTCGGGGACCTCGTCGCGCCGCACGTACTCGGGCCGCGCGAAGGCGATGTGCACGGCCAGGTCGTGCGCGAGCTCAGGCGTGCCGCCCGAGAGCTCGACGAGCACCCCGTTCACGCCCCGGCCGTTCTGCACGTGCAGGTAGCTGCCGAGCACGCAGCCCTCGGCGGCCTCGAACCGGACGTGGCGCCCGACGGCCACGTTCTCCTTGAGGAGGACCTTGAGCTCGTCGATCTCGTCGGCGTGCTCGGCGATCGCGCCCTCGCCCCTCGACGCGAGCGACTCCGCGAGGACGTCGACGAGGCGGACGAAATCGGACGACTTCGCGACGAAGTCGGTCTCGCACTCGAGCGAGACGACGGCCCCGGACCGGCCGCCGTCGACGACGACCACCGAGACCGCGCCCTCGGACCGCTCCCGGTCGCTGCGCCTCGCAGCCCCGGCAAGTCCCTGCTCACGCAGCCAGCGACGAGCCTTCTCCGGGTCGCCGCCCGCCTCCTGCAGGGCCCGGCGCGCGTCGAGGATCCCCGCGCCCGTCGCCTGACGGAGCGCCTGGACGTCCCTGGCGGTGATCTCGGCCACAGTCATTCCTCCGATGTCGTGCCAGACGCCACGGACACGGCCTCGAGCGTGGGCTCCGGCGCCTCGGCGGCCTGGCGCCGGGCCGGGGACGGAGCAGCCGCCTCGGCAGCGGCCAACTTCGCAGAGGCGCGGCGCGAGGCGACGAACCGCCCCTCGTTGACGGCGTCGGCGATGATCCTGCACATCAGGCGCGCCGAGCGGATCGCGTCGTCGTTCCCGGGGATGACGTAGTCGATGACGTCGGGGTCGCAGTTCGTGTCGACGACCGCTATCACCGGGATCCTCAACTTGTTGGCCTCGGTGACGGCGATGTGCTCCTTCTTCGTGTCGATGACGAACACGGCCTTGGGGATGCGGGTCAGGCTGCGGATGCCGCCGAGGTTGCGCTCGAGCTTCTCGAGCTCCCGGCTCAGCAGCAGCGCCTCCTTCTTCGGCATCGCGTCGAACTCCCCCGAGCGCCTCGCCGCCTCCAGCTCGCCGAGCTTGCGGACCCGGGCCGAGATGGTCTCGAAGTTGGTGAGCATCCCGCCGAGCCACCGCTGGTTCACGTACGGCATGCCGCAGTGCGTCGCGTACTCGGCAACGGGGTCCTGCGCCTGCTTCTTCGTCCCGATGAAAAGGACGGTCCCTCCGTCGGCGACCAGGTCGCGGACGTAGGAGTAGGCGACTTCGATCCTCGCGAGCGTCTGATGGAGGTCGATGATGTAGATGCCGTTGCGCTCCCCGTAGAGGAAGCGCTTCATCTTCGGGTTCCAGCGCCGGGTCTGGTGCCCGAAATGGACGCCGGCCTCGAGCAGCTGCTTCATCGTCACTACTGCCATTGGCATTTCCTTCCCAACGGTTCTGCTGATCCGGTCCCAGCGCCCCGAGGGGCGACCGTGGGCGGGCTCGGACGTGCGCTATCCGCCTCGGACGAGGCAGCAAGGTATCGTAGCCGCTGACGGTCGCCGACCGCCGCCGGGGCTGCTGGCGCGTGCCGGCCGACCGGTGCACGCGCTCGTGGCCGTTTCGCGAGAGAATATGTCGATGACGAGCCACATCCTCCTCGTCGAGGACGACGAGCGGATCCGCACCTCGATGCGCCTCGCGCTCGAGGACGAGGGCTACGAGATCGCCGAGGCCGCCAGCGGGGAGGAGGCGCTCGAGATCGCCGCGCAGCCCCCGGGCGGCCAGCCGTTCGACCTGATCATCATCGACATCATGTTGCCGGGCATGGACGGGTTCGACTGCTGCCGCGAGGTGCGCCGCCAGAGCATGGTCCCGATCATCATGGTGACGGCACGCACCGACACCCACGACGTGGTGGCCGGCCTCGAGGCGGGGGCCGACGACTACGTCACGAAGCCGTTCGAGCCGAAGGAGCTGGCAGCGCGCATCAGGGCGCTGCTGCGGCGAGCACGGGCGACGGAGGGGACCCCGTCCTCGCTCAGCTTCGGCGACCTCGAGATCCTGCCCGAGGCCGGCGTCGTCCGCCTGGCCGGGGAAGAGGTCCACCTGACGAGGACCGAGTTCCTCCTGCTCTGCGAGCTCGCGGCGAACGCCGGGAAGGTCCTCTCCCGGGAGCAGCTGCTCGAGAGGGTCTGGAGCTACGACTACTTCGGCGACGGGAGGCTCGTCGACGTGCACGTCCGGAGGTTGCGCACCAAGGTCGAGCCCGACCCGGCCAACCCCCACCACGTGCTCACCGTCCGCGGCCTCGGCTACAAGCTCGCCCCCTGAGGCCCGCCGATGCGGCTCGTGGCCCGGCGGACTCGCCCCGACGGCCCCTCTGGCGCGCCCGGGTCGTCGGCGCGCCGGCACTCCCGCCTCGGGCTGAGGAACCGCGTCACGCTGACCTTCGCGCTCGGGTCGCTCGCCCTGTCGACGACGATCGGGGCGATCACCTACTTCACGACGCGCTCCTCGATCCTCCGCCAGGCCGAGAGCTCGATCGCCAACGAGGCCTACGCGAACGCCACGCTGCTGCGCCAGCAGCTCGGCGACGGCGTCGAGCCGACACGGATCCTCACCGAGATCGACGAGTCCGCGCTCACCCAGTCGGCGCTTTGGATCGACGGGCGCTGGGTCTTCATCCACGTCACGTTGAGGGAGGCGTCCCTCCCGCCCGACCTGCGCCGTTTCGCCATCGCCGAGAGCACCCCCGCCGCCGAGGTGATGACCTTCGAGGGCGTGCCGAGCTACGCCGTCGGCGTCCCGATCCCCGCGGCGAAGGCCGCGTACTTCGAGGTGTTCTCCCTCGCCCCGACGGCTCGCACCCTCCAGATCATCCTCGTTGCCCTGCTCACGGCGGGTGCCGTGACGACCATCGCCGGCGCGCTGCTCGGCCTGTGGGCCTCCGGGCGCGCGCTGCGGCCACTGCGGGACGTGTCGCAGGCCGCGCTCGCGATCGCGAGCGGACGGCTCGACACCCGCCTCGAGGCGGGCGACGTGCGCGACCTCGCCGTGCTCGCCTCCTCGTTCAACCGCATGGTCGACCGGCTCCAGCAGCGCATCGAGCGTGACGCGCGCTTCACCTCGGACGTGAGCCACGAGCTGCGCTCCCCCCTCACGACGCTCGCCGCCTCGCTCTCGGTGCTGGAGGCTCGCCGCGACGAGCTCCCGGAGCGGTCCAAGAAGGCGCTCGAGCTGCTCGCCGCCGAGATCCGGCGCTTCCAACGGATGGTCGGCGACCTGCTCGAGATCTCCCGGCTGGACGCCGGCTCCGCCGACGTCGACCGCAGCGTGGTCGAGGTCGGAGAGCTCGTGCGCAACGCGGCCGCGGTGACCGGCGCGACCGTCCCCGTCGACGTCGACCCCGCCGCCGCAGGCCGGTTGATCGCCGTCGACAAACGCAGGTTCGAGCGGATCATGGCGAACCTTCTCGACAACGCCCGCCGCCACGCGGGCGGCGCCACCCGAGTCAGCGTGGCCGTCGCGGGCCAGAGCGTGCGCATCGGCGTGGAGGACGCCGGCCCGGGTATCGACCCGACCGAGCGCACGAGGATCTTCGAGCGCTTCGCTCGCGGCACGGCGGCCGCCGGCAGCCGAGGCGCCGGGGACGGCACGGGGCTCGGCCTCGCGCTTGTCGCCGAGCACGTGAAGCTGCACGGTGGCCGGGTCTGGGTGGAGCCGGGGAGCCCCGGCGGGGCGCGCTTCGTCGTCGAGCTGCCGCTGCTCGAAGAGGAAGGCACCGAGGAGGGTGAGGCCCGCGCAGCGGCGGCCGTGGAGGGGCTCGAGGGAGCCGGGGGCCAGCCGCCGGCGACGCTCGCGACGGGGACCGGAGGCCGGGGACGATGAGCCCGTCGGGACGGGAGCTGGCCAGGGCCGGTGCGCTGCTCGCCGGCCTCGCGCTGCTGGCGGCCGGTTGCGGCATCCCCCTCTCCCCTGCGGCGGAGCTCTCGCGCACCCCGCCGAACCTCTACAGCCAGGTGCCAAAGGGGACGACGCCGACGACGGTGCCGAACACGACGAAGCACGTCAGGATCGGCATCTACTTCCTCAACGCAAGCGAGACCCGCCTGGTGGAGACAGTCGCCCTCGTCGAGCCGCCGGCGACGCCCGCCGGCGCGCTCGACCTGCTCACCTACGGGCCCACGGCGGCCGACTTCGAGGCGGGCTACTCGACTGCGCTGAGCGTCCAGCCCCAGGCAACGGTCGGGGTGCGCGTGAACAAGCGGACCGGCGTCGCGACCGTGGCCCTCGACAACACCTTCAACAACCTGTTCGGGACCCCGCTCTACGACGCGCTCGCGCAGATCGTCTACACCCTCACCGACCCCGGGCTCGGGGTGAGGGCCGTGCAGTTCACCCAGGACGACATCGCCTACCCGGCGGAGCTGCCGAGCGGCTCGTTCGCCTACCGGCCGGTCACTCGCGCCGACTACGCCTCGCTCGCCCCCCTCCCCCGCCCGAGGCCGCCGGGCCACCTGCCGGCCCGGCCCTGACCGGGCCCGGCCAAGGCGGGCCGGCGGCCCTCAGGACCAGTCGACGCGCGGGGCGTCGGCCCAGAGCCGCTCGAGGCCGTAGCGCTCGCGCGCTGCGACGTCGAACACGTGGACGACGACGCCCCCGTAGTCGACGAGCACCCACTCGGCTCCGGCCAGGCCCTCGACGCGCTTGGTCGAGGCGCCTCCGGCCGCCCGGACCCGTCGAGCGACCTCGTCGACCACCGCGCGCACCTGGCGGTCGTTGCGGCCGGCGCTGAGGACGAAGTAGTCGGTGATCCCGAGCAGCTCGCCGACGTCGAGCACGAGGGTCTCCTCGAGGGTCTTCGAGTCGGCGGCCCGTGCCGCGACGACGGCCAGATCGAAGCTCGAGGGCTCGCGTGCCGGGCGCGGGCGAGCCTGCCATCTCCGGAGGGGCGAGACGTCCAGGCTCAACGCGTGCAGACGTCCAGGTGGCAGCTCATCCGTCCAGAGCGTACAGCCCTCGCTCGCGTATCACGCGGATCGCCGGCTCGGGGATGAGGAAGTCGAGCGGCCTGCCCGTCGCCGCTCGGTCCCTCAGGTCGGTGCTCGAGATCTCGAGCGCGGGGATCTCGATGGCGACGGCCCTCCACCCGGAGAGCGGCCCGCCCGGGCCAAGCGGCACGCTGCGGTGGCCAGGCCGGTTGACCACGACCAGGGTGACGGCCGACCGGACGGCGTCGAGCCGCTCCCAGGTGCTGAGGTCGCCCGCGACGTCGGCCCCGACGACGAGGTAGAGCTCGGCCCCCGGCTCGAGCCTGCCCAGCTCCTCGACGGTGTCGGCGGTGTAGGAGTCCCCCCCGCGATCGACCTCGATGGACGAGGCCTCGACGCCCGGGCTCGCCGCGACGGCCGCCTCGACGAGCGCCAGCCGGTCCGCCGCCGGGGTCACGTCGCGCTCGCCGACCTTCTGCCAGGGCCGGTTGGCGACGACCATCAGCACCTTGTCGAGATCGAGCGCGTGGCGGACGTTCACGGCGGCCACGAGGTGGCCGACGTGCACGGGGTCGAAGGTCCCGCCGAAGATGCCGATTCGCACCGGCGAAGCGTACGCGAGGCACCACCGAGGCGGCATGCCCGAGCGGAAGGGGCGAGTCACCCTGCGCACGAGCCCAGATGCCGCCGCCGCGGCGCGATGCGCCCGACGGTGTCGGCATCGTGCCTACGCTAAGGGGCCATGGCGGAGCGCCTTCACGACGAGCCCCATTCCGCCGTCACCACGGGCACCGGCTGGACGCCCTCGTCGTGGCGGCGCCTGCCGGCTGGGCAGGCACCGGGATGGCCGGATCCCGAGGCCGCGGCGGCGGTGGTCGAGGAGCTGCGGTCGATGCCGCCCCTCGTCTTCGCCGGTGAGGCGCGTACCTTGCTGCGCTCGCTGGGCGAGGTCGCGGCAGGTCGTGCCTTCGTCCTCCAGGCTGGCGACTGCGCCGAGTCCTTCGCCGAGCAGTCTGCGAACCAGATCCGGGACAAGCTGCGGGTCATCCTCCAGATGGCCGTGGTGCTCACCTACGCGGCGGGCGTGCCGGTGGTCAAGCTCGGCCGCATCGCCGGGCAGTACGCGAAGCCGCGCTCTGCGCCTACGGAGCGTGTCGGGGGTGTCGAGATGCCGGCGTTCCGGGGGCACATCGTCAACGACGACGCCCCCGTGCCCGCGGCGCGCGTCCCCGACCCGCGCCGGATGCTCACCGCCTACCAGCGCTCGGCCTCGACGCTGAACCTGCTCCGAGCTTTCACGAAGGGCGGCTTCGCCGACCTGTCCCACGTGCACGCCTGGAACCAGGAGTTCGTCGCCTCGAGCGCCGAAGGCCGGCGCTACGAGGCGATCGCCGAGGAGATCGACCGGACGCTCCGCTTCATGCGGGCCTGCGGCGTCGACCTCTCCGACGGGGCGCCGATCCACCAGGTCGACTTCTACACGAGCCACGAGGCCCTGCTGCTCGACTATGAGGAGGCCCTGACCAGGGAGGACTCGCTGACCGGCCGCTACTACGACTGCTCGGCCCACATGTTGTGGATCGGTGAGCGCACGCGCCAGCTGGACGGTGCGCACGTTGCCTTCCTCGCCGGCGTCGGCAACCCGATCGGGGTCAAGCTCGGGCCGAGCACCTCGCCGGAGGAGGCGGTGGAGCTCTGCGAGCGGCTCAACCCCGAGCGCGTGCCCGGACGGCTCACCCTCATCACCCGGCTCGGGGTTGGCGAGGTCACGAGGCTGCTCCCACCCCTGCTCCGCGCCGTGCGCGCCGCCGGTCACCCCGTCGTCTGGGAGTGCGACCCGATGCACGGCAACACCTTCACGGCCGAGGGCGGGAGGAAGACGCGCCACTTCGACGACGTCCTCGGCGAGATCCGGGGCTTCTTCGCGGTCCACCGGAGCGAGGGGAGCTGGCCCGGGGGGGTCCACATCGAGCTCACGGGAGACGACGTCACCGAGTGCCTGGGAGGGGTCGAGGACATCCTCGAAGAGCAGCTCCCGCTGCGTTACACGACGACGTGCGACCCGCGGCTGAACGCTCGTCAGTCGATCGACCTCGCCTTCCGGGTGGCCGAGCTGCTTCGGTCCTGATGCGCCTTCGAGGCGGCCGGACGGCCCTCGCCCTGGTCGCCGTGGCGTCGGCCACCGCGTTCGCCGAGGTCGCGAGCGAACAGGCTCAGGCCGGCACCCGCGCCCCGGCGCAGCCCAGTGGCGGCCTCGTGGGCCACGCGGCGAGCCCCTGGGCCGTCGCCCCGATGGCCGACCCCCCGCCGTCGGAGGCGGGCGCCGGGCACGAGCGCGCCGGTGTCCTGGCACCGCTCACGCTGCCGGGTTCGAGCCCTCGGGATATGACGGGTAGGCAGGTCAGCTCCTCCTGCGTCCCCGGCCCGCTGCCGGCCCCGACCACGACGACCACCACCTCGACCACGACGACCACCACCTCGACCACGACGACCACAACCACGCCGACCACGACGACCACAACCACGCCGACCACGACGACCACAACCACGCCGACCACGACGACCACAACCACGCCGACCACGACGACCACGACGACCACGTCCGCGCCGGGAGGCACGGCGGGTGCCGCCGGGGAGCCCGGGTCGAGCCCGACGACGACCACGACGACCACGACGGGCACGACGGGCACGACGGGCACGACGGGCACGACGGGCACGACGGTGGCACCGACGACGGGCTCCCCGGGCTCGACCACCACGACCTCGCCGGCCCCGCCGGAGGTCACGACGACCACACCGGCCGCCACGGCGGCACCGACCGCCTACTACCTGTTCGAGAGCGACGGGTACGTCCTCGCCTACGGCGCCGCCGCCTACCACGGCTCGACGGCCTCGACCCACCTGCCCCCGGTCGTCTCGGCTGCCGTCGCCCCCGACGGCGGCGGCTACTGGCTTGCAACCGTCGCCGGCGACGTCTACCACTTCGGTGACGCCCACTACTACGGCTCGCCGGTGCACCACGCCGGCCTGGCGCCGGTCGTCGCGATCGCCGGGACCCCCGACGGGGGCGGCTACTGGCTCGTGACCTCGACCGGGAACGTCCTCAACTACGGCGACGCCGAGTTCTGCGGGTCGGCCGTCCACACCCGCCTCGACTCGCCGGTCGTCGCCTTCGCGCCGACACCGGACGGGGGCGGCTACTGGCTCGTGACCGCGGCGGGGACCGTCTACAACTACGGCGACGCCTTGCACCTCGGCTCGATGGGCAGGGCCGCGCCACGTGGCGGGGTCGTCGCCTTCGCGCCGACCTCGAACGGCAAGGGCTACTGGCTCGTGACCGCGCGAGGCGGCGTGTTCAACTACGGCACCGCCGGCTTCTTCGGCTCGGCGGCGCACCTGCACTTCCCCGGCAGGATCGTCGGGATCGCGGCGACGGCGGACTCGAAGGGCTACTGGCTCGCGACGAGCACCGGCCGGGTCTTCCACTTCGGCGACGCCCACTATGCCGGGTCGCTCCTCTACAGCCCGCCGCCGAAGGGGGTGACCATCGCCGCGATCGCCCCGGGCGTCGCGCCGGTGGTGAGGCCGCAGCAGCCGCCGTTCCCGGCCGGCAAGTTCGGCTACGACGTGAGCAGCTACCAGTGCGCGAGGGGATCGAGCGCCTCGGTGCAGCAGAGGATGCCGACGACCTCGTACGTCAACGTCATCCAGGTCGCAGGGTGGCTCGACAGCAGCGCCAACCCCTGCCTCGCCGCCGAGGCGCAATGGGCGTCCTCGGCGGCCGGCAACCTCTCGAGCGCCTACAGCCTGTACCTGTTCCTGAACTCGCCGGCCGACGCCCCCCCGTCGCTGCGCCAGGCCGCCGACGGGCCCGCGGGGAGCTGCGGCGCCCTCGACAGCTTCGAGGCGCTGCGCTGCGCCGCCTACAACTACGGCTACAACGGCGCCGAGGACGCGCTCACCTACGCGGACGCACAGGGCGTGTCTTCCAGGCTCTGGTGGCTCGACATCGAGAACGCCCAGCTCTCCCAGAACGACTTCAGCGACCTGCCGCTCTCCTACTGGTCCCGCTCCAAGGCGCTCAACGACGCGACGATCCAGGGCGCGATGGACGCCCTGCGCCGAGCCGGGCTCACCGTCGGCATCTACTCGACGAGCCTGCAGTACTCGGCGATCGCCGGCGACTTCACCCCGAAGGGCCCCCCGCCTCCGTTGTGGGTGGCCGGTGTTCCCTGGACCAACCCGCCCTACTCCGAGAAGGGCCTGTACTCGCCCGGGGTGCTGAGGAGCTGGTGCGCCGGGAGCGCCACCTATCCCGGGACGAGGACCGCCGACGTCTTCGCCGGCGGGGTGCCCTGGCTCCTCCAGGAGACTCCGGGCGCCGAGCCGTCGCCCTACGGGCTGGACCCGGACTACTCCTGCTGAATGCCCCGAGCAGGCTCGGGGGAGGTCCCGGCCGGGACGCTGTGAGCGCCGGCTCGGGGGCAGGCGTGCCGCGGGACCTCGACAGGCCGGCAGAACGTGTCAGTCCAGCTGGGCGACCACCCGCTCGAGCTGGCGGATCGTCCTGCACTCGAACATCCCGTCGACGAGGCGCCCGTACTGCTCGACGATCGAGTCACCGCTCCCCCAGTAGGCGCGCGGCTCCGGGTTGAGCCACCAGACCCTTCGGGCCCGGGAGGCGACGCGCTCCAGCGCCTCGACGTTCGCAGGATGGTAATTGCTCCGGGCGTCGCCAAGGACGAGGAGGCTCGTGCGCGGCCCGACCGAGTCGGCCCACCGGCCGGCGAAGACGGAGAAGGCGTGGCCGTAGTCGGAGTGCCCGTCGAGATGGACCACGTCCGCCTCGGACGCGACACGCTCGACCGCCTCCGAGATCGTCGCCGACCGGGCGAAGATCCCGGTCACCTCGTCGACGCCGTCGACGAAGACGAAGGTGCGGACCTTGGAGAACTGCGAGGAGATCGCGTAGACGAGGTGCAAGGTGAAGCGGGCGAAGGCGGCGACGGAGCCGGAGACGTCCGCGAGGACAACGATCTCCGGCTTGGCCGGCCGGGACCGGCGAAAGCGCGGCTCGAGGGGGACGCCGCCCGAGGACAGGGAGTGGCGGATCGTCGAGCGGAAGTCGAGCGACCCGTGCCTACGGTGCCGGCGACGTCGGGCGAGGCGCGAGGCGAGCTGGCGGGCGAGCGGGTACAGCGCGCGCCGCATCCGGGACAGCTCCTCCGCGCTCGCGTGCGCGAAGTCCACGTCCTCGAGGAGCGGGCGCCGGAGGGCGCGGGAGAGCGCCTCCGGGCCGCGCGCTCTCACGAGGGCGCGGCGGATCTCGGCCTCCAGGAGGCGTCGGAGCGCCTCGATCCGCAGCTCGATCTCGTCCCGGCGAAGGCGTGACGCAAGGGCCCGCCGGGAGCTCCCCGTCGGACGCCGGGCGACTCCGGCGGTCGCCTCTTCTCCGGCGTCGGCACCGGACTCCACCGAGAGGAGCGACCCGAGCAGGCTGGCCCGCAGCACGTCGAGGTCGAGAGCCCGCAGCGTCCGGTAGAGGTAGTAAGAGGCGCCGACGGGGCGCCCCGGCTCGATCCCGGCGTGGAAGGCGACCGCCAGGCGAGCCAGCTCGGCGAGAAGACGCTCGTCGCCCGATCCCAGCGCCTCGACCGCCAGGCGGCGCAGCTCGGCTCCGCCCCCGGCGTCGTGGGCACCGGCGTCGCCGAGCCGCCGGGCCTCCCCCGCCTCGCCCGCCGGCGCCGGCGCACCGAGGGCCTGCCGCGCCCCGGCGCCGCCGCCCTCCCCACCCGAGTGCTCCAGGGCGCCCGAGCTGAACCAGACGTCGAAGAGGGTCGAGAACGTCGGCCAGTGCTCCTCGGATTTCACCAGCGTCGCCCCAAGCGCGGCGCGCAATAGCCTCCGATCGGACAGCGGCGTCAGCACGGCGGCCTCGGCCGCGTCGATCGCCTCGCCGAGCGAGACGGGGATGCCCGCCTCGCGCAGCTCCTCGACGAAACCGCCCAGCAGCTCCAGCACGCCCGTCGCCGGGGACCTAGGCGGTCTCGCCGAGCAGCTCTCGGGAGGCGAGGTCGATGTCGCTCTTGTACTTGAGCAGGAGGTTGAGGGTGTCGCGCGTCGTGCGCTCGTCGACGTGCTCGATGCCGAGCAGCACCAGGGTTCGCGCCCAGTCCAGGGTCTCGGAGACCGAGGGGTGCTTCTCGAGCTCGAGCAGCCGGAGGGACCGGACGACCCTCACGACCTCGTCGGCGAGCCGCCGCTCGATCCCGGGGACCTTGGCGAGGACGATCTGGCGCTCTCGCTCGACGCTCGGGTAGTCGAGATGGAGGTAGAGGCACCGCCGCTTCAGCGCCTCGGAGAGCTCCCTCGTGTCGTTGGAGGTGAGGACGACGAAGGGAACGCTCCTCGCTGCGACGGTCCCGATCTCCGGGATCGAGACCTGGTAGTCCGAGAGCACCTCGAGCAGGAGCGCCTCCGTCTCGACCTCCACGCGGTCGACCTCGTCGATCAGGAGCACGACGGGGTCCTCGGCGCGTATCGCCTGCAGCAGCGGACGCTCCAGCAGGAACTCCTCGGAGAAGATGTCCCCCTCGAGCTCGTCCCATCCGGCGGTCCCCGAGCCGTCTCCCGCGCGTTCGACCTGGATGCGCAGGAGCTGCTTGCGGTAGTTCCACTCGTAGAGGGCCTTGGACTCGTCCAGACCCTCGTAGCACTGGAGGCGGATGAGGCGCGCCCCGAGCGCCGCCGCGGCGGCCTTCGCGAGCTCGGTCTTCCCGGTGCCCGCCGGACCCTCGACGAGCACCGGCTTCCCGAGGCGCTCGGCGAGGTAGACGGCGGTCGAGATCCGCTCGTCGGCGAGGTAGCCCGCCTCGGCGAGGCGCCCGAGCACATCCTCCGGCGTGAGGAACCGGGCGCCTCTGTCCCCCGGCACCGACGGGGCCGGCGCCGGCACGCTCACGGACGCACCTGGCCGTCGCCCTCGATCACGTACTTCACCGAGGTGAGCTCCCGGAGACCCATCGGCCCTCGGGCGTGCAGCTTCTGGGTGGAGATCCCGATCTCCGCGCCGAGCCCGAGCTCGCCGCCGTCGACGAAGCGGGTCGACGCGTTGACGAGCACCGCCGCGGCGTCGACCTCGCGCTCGAAGCGGCGCGCCGCGGCGAGGTCGGTCGTCACGATCGCCTCCGAGTGCCCCGAGGAGAAGCGGGCGATGTGCTCGATCGCGGCGTCGAGGTCGGCAACGACGGCGACGGCGAGCTTGAGGGAGAGGAACTCCGTCGCGTAGTCCTCCTCGCTGGCTTCTGCGATCCCGGGGAGCAGCTCACGGGTCGCGGCGTCGCCGACGAGCTCGACCCCTTCGAGGGCCTCCCGCAGCCTCGGCAGCGCTACGGGCGCGATCGACCGGTGCACGAGGAGCGTCTCGACGGCGTTGCAGACGCTCGGGCGCTGCATCTTGGCGTTCACGACGATGCGCTCGGCGACGTCGAGGTCGGCGGAGGCGTCGAGGTAGATGTGGCAGTTCCCGTCGCCGTCGAGGACGAAGGGCACGCTGGCGCGCTCGAGGACGAGCTGCACGAGGGAGTGCCCGCCTCGGGGGATGAGGCAGTCGATCGCCCCTCGCATGCGGATGAACTCCTCGACCGTCTCATGGCGGGTGTCCTCGACGAGCTGCACGGCGCCGAGGGGCAGGCCGGCCTTCTCGAACCCCGTGGACATCGCCGCGGCGATCGCCCGGTTGCTCTCGATCGCGCCGCCCGAGCCGCGAAGCAGCGTCGCGTTGCCGGACTTCACGCAGAGCGCGGCGGCATCGGAGGTGACGTTCGGTCGGTTCTCGTAGACGATCCCGATCACGCCGAGTGGCACCCGCACGCGCCGCACGGTGAGGCCGTTCGGCCGTGTCCAGCCTTCGACGACCTCGCCCACGGGATCGGCGAGGTCGGCGACCGACTCGAGGCCGGCCGCCATGGCCTCCAGCCGACGCTCGTCGAGCCGCAGTCGGTCGAGCGCCGTCGGCGGGGCACCGCCGTCGAGCGCCCGGGCCACGTCGGCGGCGTTGGCCTCGAGGATCTCGGCCGAGGACGACCTCAGCACCGCAGCGGCCTCCCTCAAGGCGGCGTCCTTGACCGACGTCGGCGTGCCGGCGAGCCGGCGAGCCGCCTGGCGCGCCGTCGAGGCGAGGACGGAGAGCGGCAGGATCGTCATGCCACAAGCTACCCGGGCGACGGCCGGTCGACGAGCACGACGAGGTCGTCGCGGTGGACAACCTCGCGAGCGAGCCCGGCTGGCAGCTCGGGGGAACGGCGCCCGATCCACGCCCCCGACCGCGCGGCCGGGAGCCCCACCAGCCCCTTTGCGAACACCGCCCCGTCGCGCCCGGCGACCTCGACGGCGTCGCCGGCCACGAAGTCGCCCTCGACGGCGACGACGCCCGCGGCCAGGAGCGATGCCTCGGACTCAACGAGGGCCTGACGAGCGCCGTCATCCACGACGACCCGGCCCGAGGGCGCTCGGGCGAAGGCGATCCAGAGCTTTCTCGCCCCGAGCGCCCGAGGTCGGGGCGCGACCACCGTCCCGACGCCGGCTCGTCGCTCGACGGCGTCGGCCAGGACGTGCTCGCGCCTCGCGGAGGCGATGACGGCACGCACGCCCGACCAAGCCGCCATCCGGGCGGCGGCGAGCTTCGAGGCCATCCCCCCGCTGCCCCCGGCGCTGCCTGGCCCGCCGGCGGCCCGCTCGAGCTCGGCGTCGACCTCCTCGACCTCCTCGACCAACGAGGCGCCTCGCTGGATGCGGGGGTCGGCCGTGAACAGCCCGGCCGTGTCGGTGAGCAGGACGAGCAGCTCCGCGCCGACGAGGTTCGCGACCAGCGCGGCGAGCCGGTCGTTGTCGCCGAAGCGAAACTCGTCGTCGGCGACCGCGTCGTTCTCGTTCACGACCGGCACCACCCCGAGCTCGAGCAGCCGGGCAAGCGTCGCCCGAGCGTGCAGGTACCGGCGCCGCTCGCCGAAGTCCAGCGGGGCGAGCAGGACCTGGCCGGCGAGCAGTCCCCGCCGGGCGAGCGCCTCGTCGTAGACGCGCATCAGCCGGTGCTGGCCGACCGAGGAGAGCGCCTGCAAGGTCGCCAGGTCCGAGGGCCTCCCCCCCTCGGGGTGCAACGCCGCGACCCCGGCGGTGACGGCGCCGGAGGTCACGACGACGAGCTGGTGCCCGGCCGAGCGAAGCGCGACGACCTCGGCGCAGAGCTTGTCCACGGCCGACTCGTCGACCGATCCGTCCTCACCGGTGACCGAGGAGGTCCCGATCTTCGCGACGACGATCACGTCGTCACCGGTCGGGCAGGAACTCGAAGATCATGTCGCCGACGCGCACGAGCTCGCCCGGTCGCGCCCCGGCCCGGTGGAGCGCTCGCTCGACGCCGAGCCGCCGGAGCCGGCGCTGGACGAGCGCGAGCGCGTCGGCGTTCGTGAGGTCCGACACGGCGACCGCACGCCGAGCCTCCCTCCCGGCGACCTCCCAGGCCTCCCCGACGCGGCGTACGACGACGCCCTCGGGCTCGGGCCGGTGGACGACGGGGGCTCGGCTCGGCGCAGCCGCTGCGAGGCCGCGGGTCCCCACCATCTCCGCCAGCCGCCGGGTGAGCTCCGCGAGCCCCTGCCCGGTCACCGCGGAGATCTCGAGCTCGCCTCCGTAGCTCGACGGCGGCGGGCGAAGGTCGTCGGGAACGGTGTCGGCACGGGAGCCGACCACGAGCCTGGGCCGGGCCGCGAGCGCGGGGTCGTGGCCGGAGAGCTCGGCGAGCAGCGTCCTCACCTGGTCGACAGGGGACCGGCCCTCGGCGCTCGCGAGGTCGGCGAGGAGCAGGAGCACCCTCGCCCGCTCGACGTGGCGGAGGAACCGGTGGCCGAGCCCTCGCCCGAGGTGCGCGCCCTCGACGAGCCCGGGGACGTCGGCGACCACCAGCTCGCTCGGTCCCACCTCCCCCGCGGCGCCGACGCGCACGACCCCGAGGTGCGGCTCCAGGGTCGTGAAGGGGTAGTCCCCGATCTTCGGCCTGGCGGCCGAGATGCGCGAGATGAGCGTCGACTTGCCGGCGTTCGGGAACCCGACGAGCGCCACGTCGGCGACGAGCTTGAGCTCGAGGTCGAGCCAACGCTCCTCCCCGACCTCGCCCTGCTCGGCGAAGGCCGGCGCCCGCAGCCGGTCGCTGAGGA
The DNA here is from genome assembly GCA_021786195.1 of Actinomycetes bacterium. Classification (GTDB taxonomy): domain Bacteria; phylum Actinomycetota; class Acidimicrobiia; order Acidimicrobiales; family Bog-793; genus JAKAOD01. The sequence goes on from JAJYNS010000105.1 coordinate 61,312, forward strand.
AGCTCGCGTTCCCCCGTCCGCCCCGGCCCCCGCGCGCCGCGAGCAGCCGCTCACCGCAGACGGCGAGGTCTGCCAGCACCGTCCCGTCGCCGGTGCGGACGACGGTGCCCTCGGGCACGGGCACGACGAGGTCGGCACCTCGCGCCCCTCGCCTCCTCGAGCCTCCGCCGTGCCGGCCGTCTCCGGCGCGGCGGAACGGATGGTCCCGGAAGGCGAGCAGCGAGACGACAGAGGAGGAGGCCTCGAGCAGGACGTCGCCGCCGTCGCCGCCGTTGCCGCCGTCCGGCCCGCCGCGGGCGACGTGCGCCTCCCGCCGGAACGAGACGGCCCCGGCACCGCCGTCACCGGCCTTGACGTGGACCTGTGCCTCGTCGACGAAGCCTGCCATCGGCCCCGCGTCGAGCGCGAACCGCCCGGAGGCGACCGCGCCCTGCTGGCTCAGCCCTGGACGGGCTCGACGGCCACGAGCCGCCGCCCTCTGCGCACGCCGAAGCTGACCCGCCCGTCGCAGGTGGCGAACAGCGTGTCGTCCCCGCCCCGGCCGACGTTCGCACCCGGGTGGAAATGGGTGCCACGCTGGCGGACGAGGATCGTCCCGGCGCGCACGGCCGAACCGTCCGAGGCCTTCACGCCGAGACGCTGCGCGTTCGAGTCCCGGCCGTTCCTCGTCGAGCCCCCACCTTTGGTCTTCGACATGCTCCGCTCTCCCCGGCGCCGCTCAGTGCCTCGGCCGGGCAGAGCCCGGCCGCCCGCCCGGCCCCGCCGGCTCGCCCGGCGCGATCGCGGTGACCTCCACGGTCGTGTAGCGCTGGCGATGCCCGAACCGGCGCCGGCGACGCGCCTTCGGCTTGTAGGTGAACCCGACGACCTTCGGGCCCTTGGCCTCTCCGACGACCCGGCCCGAGACCGACGCCGACTCGAGTGCCGACGGCCCCGCGTAGACCTCCTCGCCGTCGACGACCAGCACGGGTCTCAGGGCGACCTCGTCGCCCGGGCCCTGCGGCAGCAGCTCGAGCTCGACGAGGGACCCTACCTCGACCCGCGCCTGTTTCCCACCGGCGTCGATAACGGCGTACATAGGGTGCTCATCCTAGCAAGGCCAGCCCGCGGCGCCGTTCAGGCGCCCTGCTCGAAGACGATGCCACGGCCCTTGCACACCGGGCAGACCTCCGAGAGGGACTCCACGAGCCCCTCGCCCACGCGCTTTCGGGTCATCTCGGCGAGACCGAGCTCGGAGATGTCGAACACCTGCGTCGGGGTCTTGTCCCGGGCGAGCGCGGCCCGCAGCGTCGCCATCACCTCCTGGCGGTTGGACTTGAGCTCCATGTCGATGAAGTCGATCACGATGATCCCGCCGATGTCTCGCAGCCGCAGCTGGCGGGCGATCTCCTCGGCCGCCTCGAGGTTGTTCCGGAACACGGTCTCCTCGAGGCTCGAGGAGCCGACGTTCTTGCCGGTGTTGACGTCGATGACGGTGAGCGCCTCGGTCCGCTCGATGATCAACGACCCGCCGGAGGGCAGCCAGACCTTGCGGTCGAGCGCCTTGTGCAGCTGCTCGTGGACGTGATAGCGCTCGAAGAGCGGCAGCGGCTCGACCGAGGCGTCGAAGAGCTGGACCCGGTCGGCGAGCGAGGGGTCGATGTCGGCGACGTAGGCGCGGACGAGCTCGTAGAGCTCACGGTCGTCGATGATGACGCCGCGGTAGTCGTCGGTGAACTCCTCGCGGATGACCCTGAGGGCGAGGTGCGGCTCGGAGTACAGCAGCGCCGGCGCCGGGAGCCGCTTCGCCTTCTCCTCGATCTCGGCCCACTTGGCGAGGAGCTGGTCGATGTCGCGCCGGAGCTCCTCGGCGCTCACCCCCTCGGCGGCGGTCCGGACGATGACCCCGTGGCCTTCCGGCCTGATGTCCTCGAGCAGCTTGCGGAGCCGCTTGCGCTCGGCGTCGTCGAGCCGCTTGGAGATGCCCGAAGCCGCCGAGTTCGGCACCAGCACGACGAAACGGCCCGGGAGCGAGACCTCCTCGGTCAACCGGGCACCCTTGAGGCCGATCGGGTTCTTCGTGACCTGGCAGACGATCGACTGACCGGGCCGCAGCAGGTGCTCGATGCGCGTCGCCCCCGGATCGCGCTCGAGCGCCTCGTCCCGGTCGTACTGGACGTCGCCCCAGTACAGCACGGCGTTCTTGGGGGTGCCGATGTCGACGAACGCGGCCTCCATCCCCGGCAGCACGTTCTTCACCCGACCCCGGTAGATGTTCCCGTCGATCTGGTTGACGTCGTCCTGGCTCCTGGCGACGTGGTGCTCGATGAGCGAGCGCCCCTCGAGCACGGCGATCTGGGTCGCGTCGGGACGCACGTGGACGCACATCAGGTACCGGCCGACCGGCCTGCCGTTGCGCTCCCGAGCCCGGCGTCGCGATCCGGCGGCCCGGGGGTGGTCGACGCCGTCGGTGTCCGGGTCTGCTGCGCCGGGGCTCGCCGACTTCGCCCGGCTCCGGCCGCGGGATCGTGCGGGCGCCGGCGGGCTGGCCTCGGCCGCTGGCACGGTCGCCTCGAGCGGTGGCTCCTCCTCCCCGGCCGTCGCGGCCGGGGAGGGCTTCGCCGCCCGGGCCGCCGGGGAGCGTCCGGCGCCGCCCCGGCCGCGGCCACCGCGACGGCGCCGGCGGGGCTTCGGCTGGCCCTGGTCCTCGGGCGCGGACCCGTTGCTCGAGGGCACGCCGCCGACCGGCACACGAGGCCTGGGGATCGGCGCCGGGCGACTGTCGCCGATCCTCGGACGGCGTGGCTGCTCAGCAGCCTCGGCGGCGCCGGCAGCGCCTGCTCCCGCCGGCGGCGGCGCGGCGCCGGCGGGGCTGGCCGGGCCGGAGGCGGCCTGGCCGGTCGTCGATTCGGACATGGGAGAGATCCCTTCTCGGGCGCGCGCCCAGGGCGCGCGCGACGGGCACGTGCCGCGTCGCGTTGGAGCGATCGGCTCCGGCGGCGAGGCCGGCGGTCCCGCACGGCTCTTCTGCACCGTCACACCGGGGCGGCGAGCTTCCGAACGCCGGTCCCGTCGGCGAGACGGGGGGTTGTGCACAGCGACCGACCTGAGGGCCGGCGAGCTGCAAGGAGACGGGGACGCAGGCCGAACGGCGGCGACGCCAACTGGCGCGCGCTCGCCGACCAGGCCAGATCGTGATCATCCTGAGCGGGAGTTTACCCGGCGCCCGCGAACGTGGATGCAAGGTTGCGTTCCAATGACGGCCTCCGCCGGGACGAACGAGGGCCGGCCGGCGGGCGGGATGAGCGGCGGCGGGGTCGCCGCCGAGCCGGGGCCCGCGGGCCTCAGTGGAGCCGCAGGGGGGCGACGCCGTGGGAGTAGAGGTAGTTGAAGATCGCCCGGGCGACGGGTGCCGCGCCGTTCGCGCCGTAACCGGCCTGGTTGACCTCCACGGCCACGGCGTAGCGGGGCGGCTGGCCCTTCGGGCCGCCGAAGCAGGCGAACCAGGCGGTCGGCTGGGAGGTGTGGGTGATCGTCGCCGTGCCCGTCTTGCCGGCGACGAGCCACTTCGAGAAGTTGAATCCCACCCAGGACCCATAGGCGGTGCCGTTCGGCTGCTGGACGGCGCCTTCGAAGCCCTGGAGCATGGCCTGGTAGTTGGCCGGCGAGATCGCGACGTGGTCCATCACCCTTGGCTTGATGCGCTGCACCCTGCCTTCCGGCGAGACGAGCGCTGCCGCCATCTCGGGTGCGTAACGAGTGCCGCCGTTGGCGAAGGTGGCGTAGGCGTTGGCGACCTCGAGCGGGGTGAGCAGCGTCTCGCCCTGGCCAAAGGCCATCTCGACGTTGTCGCCCGGGTAGTACGCGGCGCTCGGGTAGGCCTGAGGGTCCTCGGCGTGCAGGAGCTCGCGCAGCTGAGGGCTGTCGACCTGGCCCGGAGAGACGTTCGGCAGGTCGATGCCGCTCGGGACGCCTAGGCCGTAGGCGGCCGCCGTCTTCTGGATCGTCATCCCGAACCGCGCCCGGTCGTTCCAGGCCCACTCCCCCATCGTGTAGAAGAAGACGTCGCTCGACTCCGTGATGGCCTGCGTCACGTCGACAGGGCCGAGGACCTCCCCGGCGGCGTCGTGCAGCACCGTCGTGCCGAGAGTGAAGGTCCCGGTGTCGTCGATGATCGTCTGGGGCGTGATGATCCCGTCCTGCAGCACCGCGGTCGCCGTCGCGAGCTTGAAGACCGAGCCCGGCGGGTTGCCGTCCTCGACGGCGTAGTCGATCAGCGGCTGAGGGTCGCTCGGGGGAGGCGTGAGCTCCCGGTAGGCCTTCTCGGAGATCGCCGGGACCCACAAGTTGTCGTCATAGCCGGGGTAGGAGGCCATCGCGAGCACGTGGCCGTTGCGCGGGTCGATCACGACGGCCGCGCCCCAGGGCGCGGGCACCGGTCCGCCGCTGCCGGGGACCGTCCCCGCCCGAAGGGCGGCGATGTGGCTGGCCAGGTCCGAGGTGACCGCGCGCTCCAGGCCGGCGTCGAGGTTGAGCACGACGGTGTCGCCCGGCGTCGGGGGCGTCGAGGACAAGGTCCCGACCTCGGCGCCAGTCGGGCTGACCTCGACTCGGGAGACCCCCGGCTTCCCGTGCAGCGCCAGCTCGTACTGCTGCTCGAGCCCGCTCTGGCCGAACTGGGTGTCCTGCTCGGTGTAGCCGTAGGAGGCGTAGCGCGGCGCCGAGAACCTCGCGTACTCCGGCGCCGTGATGCTCCCGACGTAGCCGATGACCTGAGAGGCCAGGGCGTGCTGGGGGTAGGCGCGGACGTAGGTCTTCTCGACGCTCACGCCGGGGAACTCCGAGGCGTGCTCGGCGAGGTAGGCGACGGTCGAGTAGGGCACGCCGACGGCGACCGGCGCAGGGACGAACGGACCGATCTGGTTGCTCTGGACCTCGGCGTCGATCTCCGCGACGCTCTTGCCGACGAGCGGCGCGAGCCGCTCGATCACCGCGCGGTCCTGGCTCGGGCAGAACTGGCGGTCGCTCGAGGGGCAGGACAGCGTCACCACCTCCTCGGCGACGTCCTCGGCGAAGGGCTGGCCGCCTCGCGCGTCGATGCTGCCGCGCGGCGGCTGGACCGGGACGTCGACGGTCACCGTCTGCAGCGCCCTCGAACGCGCCGCAGGTGCGCCGATCACCTGGATCGACCAGAGCCTGAGCAGCATCACCGCGAACAGGCCGACGACGACGACGGTGACGACGGAGAGCCGGAGCCCGAGGCGCGGGCCGCGCCTGTCCGCCGGCGCGCCGGTCGTGCGGCCCGGGGCCTTGATCCTTCGGAGGAGCCGCCAGGACCCGCGGGTGCCGAACCGGGGCGGGGAGGGCCGGCCCCGCAGGCGCCCTCGGGGCAACCGGAGCCTCAACGTGCCGCGCTCCCGCCGCTCGGGACCGGGTAGGTGGCCTCGCCCCGCTCCGTGGCCCGCTGCACCCAGCGCATCGTCGCGAGGCTCGGGACCGCGAGCACGACGCTCCCGAGGGTCACGACGAGGGTCACGTAGACGAGCTGGCCGCTGAGCATCCCCGACTGGCCGATCAGCCCGCCGAGCAGCGCGTAGAGCACCGTGCCGAGCGCCGAGACCGCGACGCACGCCGCAGCCTGGACCCCCCGAGTGTCGCGGTCGCCGGGGAGCTGGCGCAGCAGGCCGGCCCCGAAGGCGATGAAGACGTACGCGAGGGCGCTCAGCCCGTACGGGCTCGGCAGGACGAGGTCGGCCACCAAGCCGAGGAAGAAGCCGAGCGTCGCGCCGCGCTCGGCCCCGAGCACGAGCCCGGCAGAGGCGGCGAGGACGATCATGACGTCGGGGTGGGCGCCAAGCACGACGATCTGGTCGAGCACGCCGACCTGGACGACGAGCGCCAGGAGCGCGACGAGCGCGAACCGGGCGGAGCTCGAGGGCGTCACGGGCGGCTCAGGGGGCGGGCAGCCACTCGAGGACGCTCACGTACTGCAGGCTCGTGAGGTCGACGAGCGGGCGGGCGAAGACGCTGGTGGAAAGGCCGCCGTCGGAGGTGCGCACGGAGCTGACCGCCCCGAGCGGGATCCCGGCGGGGAAGGCGCCGCCGTCGGTCGAGCTCGTCGAGAGGATCTCCCCGACCCGGGGCGTCGGCCCGGAGACCTCCTCGACCGCGAGGGGCTCGCGGATGCCCTGGCCCTGCGCGATCGCGCTCCCGGTCGAGGACCCGCTTCCGTAGCTGACGGCGACGCTCGACGCGTGGTCCGTCACGAGCTGCACCTCGGCGGTCGTGCGCCCGGCGTCGACGACCACGCCGACGAGCCCTCGCCCGGCCACGACCGGCATGCGGTCGCCGATGCCCGAGGAGCTCCCCCTATCGATCTCCAGGGTGTAGACGAAGTTGGACGTCGGCTGCGAGATGACCTCCGCAGGCGTCGTGGGCACGTTCTGGACGAAGTCCAGCCCGGAGAGCTCCAGCACCCGCCTCGCGCTCTGCTGGGTCGCCTCGTCCTCGGACAGCCGGGCCTGCAGGGCGCCGAGCTGCTGCTGGAGACGCTGGTTCTCGGTGACGAGGGCGCCGTAGTGGAAGGCGCCGGCGAAGACGTCGCCCACGGGATGGAGTGCCGCCGAGATGCCGCGCTGGATCGGCGAGAGGACGTCGCGTACGTCGTTGCGCGCCGAGTCGATCACCTTGCGGGCCTCCCCGTGGTAGTCGAGGGTGAGGACGGTGATCGAGGCGAGGACGAGGATCAGCAGGGTGAGCCGCTGGCTCGCCCTGCGTGTGGCCGTCGCCACGGGCAGGGCCCTCCGAGCTCAGCGGCTGGAAGAGGAGACCAGCACCTGCTGGAGCGCCTCGAACTCCTCCAGGCACATCCCACTGCCCAGCGCCACGCAGTTGAGCGGATCGGGGGCGACGACGATGGGCATGCTCGTCTCCGCCTGCAGCCGCACGTCGAGCCCATGGAGGAGGGCGCCGCCACCGGTCAGCACGATCCCCTGGGTCATGATGTCGGCGGCGAGCTCCGGCGGCGTCTTGTCGAGGGTCACCTTCACCGCGTCGATGATCGCCGCCAGCGGCTCTTCGATGGCGCGTCGGATGTCCTTCGTCGAGGTGACGATCGTCTTCGGGAGCCCGGAGACGAGGTCCCGGCCGCGTATCTCGGCGTGGAGCTCCTCCTCGAGCTCGCACGCCGAGCCGAGGGCGACCTTGATCTCCTCAGCCGTGCGGTCGCCCAAGGCGAGGCTGTACTCCTTCTTCACGTAGCTGATGATCGCCTCGTCCAGCTCGTCGCCGCCGATGCGGATCGACTGGCTCGTCACGATGCCACCGAGGGAGATGACCGCGACCTCGGTGGTGCCGCCTCCGATGTCGACCACCATGTTGCCGGTCGGCTCGTGCACGGGCAGCCCCGCCCCGATCGCCGCCGCCATCGGCTCCTCGATGATGTAGGCCTTGCGCGCGCCCGCGTACTCCGCGGCCTCCTGGACCGCGCGCTTCTCCACCCCCGTGATGCCCGACGGGACGCAGATCACCATCCGGGGCTTGGAGAAGCGCCTCGGGTGCACGCGGCGGATGAAGTACCGGAGCATCATCTCGCAGATCTCGAAGTCGGCGATGACGCCGTCTTTCAGCGGCCTGATGGCCTGGATGTTGCTCGGCGTGCGTCCGATCATCCGCTTCGCCTCGGCGCCGACCGCGAGCGGGTGGCCGTCCTTCACATTGATCGCGACGACGGAGGGCTCGTTGAGGACGATCCCCTTGCCGCGGACGTAGACCAAGGTGTTGGCGGTGCCGAGGTCGACCGCCATGTCGCGACCGCCGAATCCGAAGCTGCTGTCGCTCATGGTCACCGCTCCATGGTCTGCCCTGCTCGACCGTGCAAGGTTAGGGGATCGTCCGGGACCCGACAAGGCGCCCCGCCGGGAACCGGCCAGGAGCCTAGCGAAGCCCAGGGAAGAAGAGCGCTATCTCCCGCTCGGCCGACTCCGGGCCGTCCGATCCGTGGATGAGGTTCTCGGTCGTCTCGGTCGCGAGGTCCCCCCGGATCGTCCCCGGAGGCGCCGTCGAGGGGTCGGTCGGGCCCATCAGGGTGCGCACGATCCGCCAGGTGTCCTCCGGGCCCTCGACCACGAGCAGCAGCGCGGGCGCGCGGGTGATGAAGCTCACCAGGGCCTCGAAGAAGGGTTTGTCCCGGTGCTCCTCGTAGTGCCGCTCGGCCAAGGGGCGCTCGATCGTCCGCAGCTCCGCGGCGGCGATGCGCAGGCCCTTGCGCTCGATGCGCGTGACGATCTCGCCAACGAGACCGCGCTCGACCGAGTCCGGCTTGCAGATGACGAGCGTTCTCCCCATGGCCCTCCGATCTCGCCGGTAGGACCCGCTCAGCCGGCGTGCCGGGCGCGCTCGCGCGCGGCGGCGCGGGCGGCCCCCACGACGTAGAGGGACCCGGTCACGAGCACGAGGTCGTCGTCACCGGCGAGCTCCAGCGCCCGGGCCAGGGCCTCGGGCACCGCGTCGACGACCTCGGTCCGAAGCCCGAGCTCCCTCGCGGCCGCGGCGACCTCGGCGGCGGCGATCGCACGGGGCGAGGCCGGCGCGCAGGCGACGACGAGGTCGAGGCGGCCGGCAAGCTCGGCGAGCAGCGCCGCCGGCTCGCGGCCCCTCAGGCATCCGACGACGGCGACGACCCGCTCGAGGGCGGCGAAGTCATCGGCCAGCGCGGCGGACAGGGCGGCCGCGCCTGCGGGGTTGTGGGCGCCGTCGAGCAGCAGCAGCGGATGCCTGCCGACGACCTCGAGGCGCCCGGGGACGGCGACTCGCTCGAACGCGCTCGCGACCAGGTCGGCCGCCAGCGGCCGGCCCGAGAGCGCCTCGGCCGCCGCGAGCGCCGCGGCGGCGTTGTCTCCCTGGTGGGCGCCGAACAACGGGAGGTAGACGTCCTCGTAGGAGGCGCCGGGCGTGCGGAGGTCAAGGACGCGCCCGCCCACCGCCGGACGGCTCGAGGTGCAGTCGAACTCCCGGCCGCGCCGCCAGACCTCGCCCGCGCCGACCGAGCGGGCCTGCTCGGCGAAGATCGCGGCGATCTCCGGGTCGCGCTCGCCGACGAGCGCGGTGCTCCCGGGCTTGATGATGCCGGCCTTCTCCCGGGCGATCGCGGCGCGAGTCGGGCCGAGCACCTGGACGTGGTCGAGCTCGACGTTCGTGACGACGGCGACTGCGGCGTCGGCGACGTTGGTCGCGTCCCAACGGCCGCCGAGGCCGACCTCGACGACGGCGACGTCGACGGCGACGTCGGCGAACCACCGGAACGCCGTCGCCGTGACGAGCTCGAACCAGGTCGGGGGAATTGAGAGGCGCCGAGTGTCGAGGAGGAACCGCTCGAGCGCCGCGAGCGCGGCGAGCTGCTCGCCGAGCTCGACGTCGTCTATGGGCGCGCCGCCGAGCGCGATGCGCTCGTTCAGGTCCTCGAGATGGGGGCTCGTATAGGTGCCGACGGAGAGCCCCTGCGCGCCGAGCAGGGCGGAGCAGAGCCGGGTCGTCGAGCCCTTGCCGTTGGTCCCGGTGACGTGGACGACGGGGTAGGCCCGCTCCGGGTCGCCCATCGCCGCCAGGAGCGCCGCGATCCGCTCCAGCGTCGGGGCGGCGGCACGCCCGGCGGCACCTCGTTCGATCGCCTCCAGGTTCACATGACGGTCGAGCCACGCGAGGGCGTCGCCGAGGGACGCGGGCGCCGGGGTCCGGGCGCCGCTCTCCCGCGGTCGGTGCCCCGCCCCCTCAGGAGGCCGCACGCCGCGGGCGATCCGATTTCTCGCCCGTCCCGCGAGGCAGCAGCGTCGGCGCGACGCGCTCGAGGACGACGCCTTTGTCTACGACGCATCGCCCGACGTCGTTGCGGCTCGGCAGGTCGTACATCACGTCGAGAAGGACCTCTTCGAGGATCGCGCGCAGCCCCCTCGCCCCGGTCCCGCGCAGCAGCGCCTGGTCGGCGATCGCTTCGAGCGCGTCGTCGGTGATCTCGAGCTCGACCTTGTCGAGGTCAAAGACTCGCTTGTACTGCTTGACGAGCGCGTTCTTCGGCTCGACGAGGATCTGGACCAGAGCGTCCCGATCGAGCGCCGACACCGCGCCGATCACCGGCAGGCGGCCGACGAACTCCGGGATGAGGCCGAACTTGAGGAGGTCCTCCGGCAGGACCTCCTGGAGCAGCTGGCTCTCGTTGTGCCGCTTCGAGCGGCGCACGTCAGCCCTGAAGCCGATGCCCGAGCGCCCGATCCGAGCGTCCACGATGCGGTCGAGCCCGGCGAAGGCACCCCCGCAGATGAACAGCACGTTCGTCGTGTCGATCTGGATGAACTCCTGGTGGGGGTGCTTTCGACCCCCCTGGGGGGGCACGGAGGCGGTCGTGCCCTCGAGGATCTTCAGGAGCGCCTGCTGGACGCCCTCGCCCGAGACGTCCCTCGTTATCGACGGGTTCTCGCTCTTGCGGGCGATCTTGTCGATCTCGTCGATGTAGATGATCCCCGTCTCCGCCTTCTTCACGTCGTAGTCGGCGGCCTGGATCAGCTTGAGCAGGATGTTCTCGACGTCCTCGCCGACGTAGCCCGCCTCGGTGAGCGCCGTGGCGTCGGCGATCGCGAACGGGACGTTGAGCATGCGGGCAAGCGTCTGGGCAAGGAGGGTCTTGCCGCAGCCGGTAGGACCGAGGAGCAGGATGTTCGACTTCGCGAGCTCGACCGCCCCGTCGCCGCCCGAGGTGCCCGCCTGGACGCGCTTGTAATGGTTGTAGACGGCCACGGACAGGATCTTCTTCGCCTGTTCCTGGCCGACGACGTAGTCGTTCAGGAACTCGAAGATCTCCCGGGGCTTCGGCAGGTCCTCGAAACGGACCTCGGAGGTCTCGGAGAGCTCCTCCTCGATGATGTCGTTGCAGAGCTCGATGCACTCGTCGCAGATGTAGACGCCCGGCCCCGCGATCAGCTTCTTCACCTGCTTCTGCGACTTGCCGCAGAAGCTGCACTTGACGAGCTCGCCCCCGTCACCGAACTTGGCCACGTCCCCTCCCCGGCTCAGGCTGCGCCCACGGCGGCGATTGTGTCTGGCGACTCTCGCGAGGCGATCACCTCGTCGATGATCCCGTAGTCCCTCGCCTCGACGGCGTCCATGATGAAGTCGCGGTCGGTGTCCTTCTGGATCCGCTCGATGGACTGGCCGGTGTCGGCGGCGAGCATCTCGTTGAGCATCTCGCGCATGCGAAGTATCTCCTTCGCCTGGAGCTCGATGTCGCTCGCCTGCCCTGCGACCCCCCCGTAGGGCTGGTGCAGCATGATCCGCGCGTGGGGCAGGGCGAAGCGCTTGCCCTTGGTGCCGGCGGCGAGCAGGACGGCGGCCGCCGAGGCCGCCTGGCCGAAGCAGAAGGTCTGCTTCTCGGGGCGGACGTACTTCATCGTGTCGTAGATGGCGAAGAGCGCGGTGATGTCCCCGCCCGGGGAGTTGATGTAGATGTTGATGTCCTTCTCGCCGTCCTCGGACTCGAGGAACAGCATCTGGGCGCACACCAGGTTGGCGATGGCGTCGTCGATCGGCGTCCCGATGAAGATGATGCGTTCCCTGAGAAGCCTGGAGTACAGGTCGTAGGCCCGCTCGCCTCGGCTGGAGGACTCGACGACGGTCGGGACGAGGTAGTCGAAGGCGCCCACGCTCACTCCCTCTCCGTGACGGCTTCCCCGGCGCCGACGTCGAGCCCGGAGCCGCCGTCGCCGGTCTCCACCGGGGCTCCCGCCGTACCGAGAAGCAGTGCCGACCTGTCCATCGGTTTCCCCTCGTCGTCGACGACCCCGACGTGCTCGACCAGCCACGCCAGCGCCTTCGCGGTCCTCAGCTGCGAGCGTAGCCCAGCCATCCGACCGCCCTGCTCCAAGGTCGCGCGCACTCGCCCGGGGGGCTGCTTCTGGAATGCCGCGAGCCGGGCGATCTCCTCGTCCAGCTCGGACTCCTCCACGTCGATCCCCTCGGCCTCGGCGACCGCCCGCAGCGCGAGATCGGCTTTGACCTGCTTCTTCGCCTGCTCCTCGAACTCGGCCGCCAGGTCGTCGCCCGTTCGTCCGGTCGCCGCCAGGTACTCCTCGACCGTGGCACGCTGGCGGGAGAGCCTGAGGGCGAAGTCCCGCATCAGGTGCTCGGCCTCTTCTCTTACGAGCACGGCCGGCGGCTCGTCGGCGACGAGCTCGACGAGCGCCTCGAGCGCGCGCTCCCTGAGCTCGACGCCGGCCTGCATCCGCCGGAGCTCGCCCACTCTGCGCGCGAGGTCCGCCCTCAGCTCGTCCATCGTGTCGAACTCCGAGGCGTCAGAGGCGAAGGCGTCGTCGGCCGGGGGCAGGACCTTCTCGCGCACCTGCCGGACGGTCAGCTCGAGCCGGGCCGGGCCGCCGGGCGCGTCCTCGGCGTCGAGCTCGAACCTGGAGCCCGCCACCGCCCCGCGCAGGCGCTCGTCGACGCCGGCGGCGATCCCTCCCGTGCCCACCTCGTACACGAGGTCGTCAGCGGTGAGCCCCTCGACGGGCGCGCCGCTGCGAGTGCCGTGGACGTCGACGGTGACGTAGTCGCCGTCGGCCGCCGGGCGCTCCACCTCGCGGAGCTCGGCGAACTGCTCGCGCAGCCGGTCTACCTGGGCGTCGACCTCCTCCGGGGTCGGATCGAGCCGGGGCAGCGTGACGACGAGCCCCTCGTAGCCGGCGACGGAGACTCTCGGCCGGACCTCGACGACGGCGTCGTAGACGACCGGTCCGGCCTCCTGCCCGGAGGTGATGTCGAGCTCCGGCGCGGCGATCACGTCGAGCTCCGCCTCCTCGACGGCGTCGGCGTAGGTGCGCGGGAGCAGGTCACGCAGGGCCTCCTCGCGCACCCCCTTCGAACCGAGCCGTGCCTCGAGCAGGCGCCGGGGCACCCTGCCAGGGCGGAAACCGGGGATGCGGGCGTCGCGAGCGAGGCGACGGAGGGCCTCCTCCTCCGCCTCCCGCACCTCTTCCTCGTCGACCTCGACCGTGAGCCTGACCTGGTTGCCCTCGAGGGGCAGGGTGGAGGTGCGCATACGAGTCCCGGAGTCTACGGCGGTTCGCGAGGCCCCCGGCGTGGGCTGCGCGGCGAGGCACCGGGCTGCCCCCTCGGAACGACCGAGCCGCTGCGCGGCCTCTACGATCGGGTCGCGCGACCGGAGGGGCTGCCCGGCGAAGTCCTCCGGCCGCAGCCCCGGCGGCACGGGGAGTGGCGCAGCTTGGTTAGCGCGCCTGCTTTGGGAGCAGGAGGCCGCGGGTTCGAATCCCGCCTCCCCGACCGGCCGAGGAGGGCTCCAGGATCCGGGGCCCCCGTCCTCGGCCGTCGAGCGCGTCGACCTGGGGGACAGCCCGGGGGATGGAGACCGGACGGCGATCGCCGGCGAGCTGTCGGGGAATACCCTTGACAAACAGCGTGAGCGAGAGGAGCCCGGTTTGGCGGGGAGCAGGCACTACCGGATCGCCGCCATCCCCGGCGACGGCATCGGCCGGGAGGTCCTGCCCGAGGGAAGGCGGGTGCTCGAGGTCGCGGCGCAGCGGTACGGGTTCGAGCTCGACGTCGAGGAGCTCGACTTCGCCTGCTGGGAGTACTACGTCCAGCACGGACGGATGATGCCGGAGGACTGGAAGGAGCGGCTCGAGCAGTACGACGCAATCTTCTTCGGCGCCGTCGGCTGGCCGGAGAAGGTTCCCGACCACGTCTCGCTGTGGGGCTCGCTGCTCCAGATCCGGAGGCACTTCGACCAGTACGTCAACCTCCGCCCGGTCCGGCTCATGCCCGGCGTCCCCTCGCCGCTGGCGGACCCGGGCGACGGGATCGACTTCGTGATCGTGCGGGAGAACACCGAAGGGGAGTACTCCGAGGCGGGGGGCCGGATGTTCGCCGGCACCGGGCGAGAGCTCGTCGTGCAGGAGACGATCATGACCCGCACCGGCGTGGACCGGGTCCTGCGCTTCGCCTTCGAGCTCGCCGAGCGGCGGCGGGGTCACCTGACCTCGGCCACGAAATCGAACGGGATCGCGATCTCGATGCCCTACTGGGACGAGCGGGTCGCCGAGATGGCGGCCCGGTTCCCCGGCGTACGTTGGGACAAGTACCACATCGACAGCCTGGCGGCCCAGTTCGTGCTCGATCCCGGCCGGTTCGACGTGGTGGTCGCCTCCAACCTGTTCGGGGACATCCTCTCGGACCTCGGGCCGGCCTGCACCGGGACGATCGGCATCGCGCCCTCTGCCAACCTCGACCCCGAGCGCCGCTTCCCCTCCCTGTTCGAGCCGGTGCACGGCTCGGCGCCCGACATCGCCGGCCAGGGCGTCGCGAACCCCGTCGGCCAGATCTGGGCCGGAGCGATGATGCTCGAGCACCTGGGCGAACGGGCCGCCGCCGCGGCGGTGCTCGCCGCTGTCGAGGTCACACTTGCCGAGGCGCGCACCCGGACGCGCGACCTCGGCGGGACGGCGTCGACAACGGAGTGCGGCGCGGCCATCGCCGGCGCCCTGAGCTGAGCGACCGGCTCAGCCGACCACGCCGAGCCCGAGCGCGGCGGCGCCGAAGGCGCCCGCGCGCTCACCGAGGCCTGCGAGCACGATGCCGACCGCGTGCTCCCCTTGGCCCCGGCGGCTGGAGGACTCGAACGCCGCTCGGGCCGGTCGGAGCAGCACCTCGCCGGCGGCGGCGAGGCCGCCCGCGAGGATGACCAGCGCCGGGTCGAGGACCTCGACGAGATTGTCGATGCCGACCGCGAGGTACCGGCCGAGCTCGGCGAACAACGCCTCGGCGCCGGGATCGCCCTCGCGAGCCGCCTCGAGGACGTGCTCGCCCCGCACCTCTCCCGGCTGGCCCCCTGCGAGCTCCACGACCCGGTCCGCCTGCCCCTCGACCGCCGCCCGACGGGCAAGGCGGGCGAGCGCGTTCCCGGAGGCGAACTGCTCGAAGCACCCGTGGCGGCCGCAGTGGCAGGCCGGGCCGGTCGGATCGATCACCATGTGGCCGAACTCGCCCGCGAAGCCGCTCGCGCCGCGGAACACCCTGCCTCGAGAGACGATGCCCCCGCCGATGCCGGTCCCGAGCGTGATGATGAGCGCGTCACCGGTCTCACGGGCCGCGCCGAAGGCGAGCTCGCCGGCTGCCGCGCACGTCGCGTCGTTGTCGAGGGCGAGGTGCCAGGACCCTCGACCACTGGTCGCGCGGAGCCGCTCGGCGAAGGCGGCCTGCAAGGGGAGCCCCTCCAGGGCGGGGAGGTTGGGCGTGCTGAAGAGGGCCCCGTCGGCGGCGACGAGGCTCGGCACGCCAACGCCGGCGCCGACGACGTCGCCGGCCCGAGCTCCGAGGGCGTCGGTCACCGACTCCACCGCCTCCACGAGCGCCTCGAGAAGGAGACCCGGCGACTTCGGGGAGTCGACGCGAGTCTCGGCCACCAGCTCACCGTCGTCGCTCACCGCGCAGGTGAGGATCTTCGTCCCGCCGACGTCAAGGCCGAGACCGATGCTCACGGGATGTGGACGATAGCGGAGGGGCCAGCGAGGCTTCGCAGTCCGGTCGCGCCTCAGTCCGTTCGCCCCTGCCCTCCCGGCCGCGGCACGGGCGGCGAGCGCCGGGCGGGTAGGCTGCCGGACAGTACGTCGCGGGCGTAGCTCAATGGCAGAGCTCCAGCCTTCCAAGCTGGCCATGCGGGTTCGATTCCCGTCGCCCGCTCCAGTGGAGTACCTGCTCGGAGGCGCTGCGCCCGGCGGTCTGCAGCCCTCCTTGAGGTGTCG
>JAJYNS010000003.1 GCA_021786195.1 Actinomycetes bacterium
TGCCGATCTCTATGAGCAGCTGGCGCGGATCGGCAAGGTCGTGGTACACCCCAAGCGGATCGAGCTGCTCGACCTGCTCTGCCAGGCCGAGCGCAGCGTCGAGGCGCTCGCGGCCGCCACCGGACTGAAGGTCACGACGGCCTCGGCGCATCTGCAGGTAATGCGTCAAGCCCGCCTCGTCACGACCCGGCGCGAGGGGACGCGCATCTACTACCGGGCTGCGGGCGAGGAGGTCTGCCGCTTCGTCGGCGCTCTCAACGATCTTGCCCGGGTGCGCCTGGCCGAGGTCGACCAGATACTCCGCTCACTTGGGACGGATGCGGCAGGAACGGAACGGGTCAGCCGGCACGAACTGCTCGCACGCGTGGAGGCCGGGGAGGTGGTGGTGCTCGATGTACGGCCCGAGGAGGAGTACGCGGCAGGCCACATCCCCGGAGCCTGCTCGCTCCCCCTCGAGCACCTCGAGGCGCGCCTCGAGGAGCTCGACCCCGATCTTGAAGTCGTCGCCTATTGCCGCGGACCGCTCTGCCTCCTGGCCCCGGAAGCGGTAACGCTGCTACGGGCGCGGGGGCGCCGGGCTCGCTGCCTGGAGGATGGGCTGCCGGAGTGGCGCCAGGCCGGCCTCCCGGTCGAGGCCGGTAGCAAGAAGGACTCGGCACAGGACCCCAACACCTGCGGCGCGGCCCGCGACCGGCGAACATTGCAGACGAACGGTCAGAGACCATGACGAGCGAGGTGCGCTCTGCCTTGATCTACCTCGACCACAACGCCACCACC
The DNA here is from genome assembly GCA_021786195.1 of Actinomycetes bacterium. GTDB lineage: Bacteria > Actinomycetota > Acidimicrobiia > Acidimicrobiales > Bog-793 > JAKAOD01. The sequence continues at coordinate 778 of JAJYNS010000003.1, forward strand.
CCGGTCGCGCCCGAAGTGGCCGATGCCATGGAGCCCTACCTGCGGGCCGAGTTCGGGAACCCCTCCAGCGATCATGCGCTCGGACGGCGGGCCCGCCAGGCTGTCGAGGAGGCGCGAGCACACCTCGGGGCCCTGATCGGCTCGGATCCGGAGGAGGTCGTCTTCACCTCGGGCGGCACGGAGTCCAACAACCTCGCCATCCGCGGCGTAGCGGCGAAGGCACGGACAGGGCGGCACCGCATCGTCACCTCGAGCGTCGAGCACCCGGCGACCACCGCCCCCTTGGCGCTCCTCGAGGCATCCGGCTGGGGTGTCACGCGAGCCCCGGTCGCTGCCTCAGGCCTGCTCGATCTCGGCGCCGCTCAGGCCGCTATCGGTGAAGACGTGGCGCTTCTGACCGTGATGGCCGCCCAGAACGAGACCGGCGCGCTCTTGCCCGTGGCGGAGCTTGCCGTCGCGGCCCACGCAAACGGGGTGCTCGTCCACAGCGACGCAGCCCAGGCGATCGGCAAGATTCCCGTCTCGGTCGAGGACCTCGGGGTGGACCTGCTGTCGATCGCCGGGCACAAGTTCTATGGTCCAAAGGGCATTGGCGCCCTCTACGTCCGCCACGGCACTCCCCTCTCGCCGCTCGTCCTCGGGGCCGGCCAAGAAGGCGGCCTGCGGCCGGGGACCGAGAACGTGGCGGGCATCGTCGGCCTTGGGGAGGCCGCCCGGCTGGCCAAGGAGCACCTCACAACCGATGCCCGTCGCATCGCCGGACTGCGGGATGGACTGTGGGCGGCGCTCTCGGCCAGGGTGCCCGGCATCGCTTGCCACACCCCTGCCGGGGCCTGCTTGCCCAACACGCTCCTCGTCTCCTTCCCCGGCGTGCTCGGCGCGGACCTGCTCACCCGGATCCCCCGGCTCGCGGCGTCCACCGGGTCGGCCTGCCACGCCGGTCGGCACACCCCCAACGCCACCCTCCTGGCCATGGGCATCGAGCCGCAGGTGGCACTCGGGGCCGTGCGGCTCTCGCTCGGCCGCCAAACGAGCCGGGCCGATATCGATGCAGCAGCCGACCTCTTGGTCGGGGCATTGAAGACCCCGGTAGCCGCTACGCCGTCACCCACAACTCTCCCGACAAGCAAAGGAACCCCCCGATGAAGATCCTTTTGATCTTGAACGACCCGCCCTATGGCACCGAACGCTCCTACAACGGCCTGCGCCTCGCCGGCGCGCTCTCCAAGCGCGAGGGTGTCGAGGTGCGGGTGTTCCTCTTCGGCGACGCCGTCGGCTGTGCGATCGGAAACCAAAAGGTTCCCGAGGGCTACTACCACCTCGACCGCATGGTCACCTCGGTCCTCCGCCACGGCGGGGAGATCGGCTGCTGCGGCACCTGCATGGACGCCCGGGGGCTCACCGACGAGCTGCTCGTAGCAGGTGTCCGCCGCTCCACCCTGGAGGAGGCGGCCGACTGGTCGATCTGGGCCGACAAGGTGGTGACCTTCTGATGGGCCGGACACGCATCGTCATCCTCGGCGGCTCCTTCGGCGGGCTGACCACCGCCTACGAGCTGCGCCGGCGTCTCGCTCCCGAGCGCGCCGAGATCACCCTTGTCGCCAGTGATGACCACTTCCGCTTCGTCCCCTCCTACCCGTGGGTCGCGATGGGCCGGCGGCGCCTCGAGCAGATCTCCTTCCCGCTGGCCGCCCCACTGGCCGCGAAGAAGGTCCGCTTCGCGAACGAGACGGTCACCCACGTCGACACCGGTGCCAAGGTGGTAACGACCGAGGCGGGCGAGCACCCCTACGACTTCCTCGTGGTCGCCACCGGGCACCGCAGCGCGAACGAGGCGGTGCCGGGCCTCGGGCCCTTCGACGGGCCCGGGCACTCGCCGATGTCGGCGCCGGAGACCGAGGAGCTCGGCCGGGCGATCCAGCGGGTACTGGCCGAGCCGGGACCGGTGGTTATCGGTGCCGCGCCCGGGGCGAGCTGCATCGGTCCGGTCTACGAACTCGCCTTCGAGCTCGACCACCTGCTGCGCCGCCGCGGGCTTCGCCACCGGGTCCCGATGACGCTCCTCACCCCGGAGCCCTTCCTCGGCCACATGGGCATGGGCGGTGCCGGCACTATCCGCCAGCTCCTCGAGGGAGCCCTCGAGGAGCGGGACATCACCTACCGCACCAGTGTCGCGATCACCAGGATCACCGAGGGCTCGGTCGAGGCAGCCGGTGCCGGGGAGACCCCCTCGGTCTGTTCGATAGTCATCCCGCCGCTTGCCGGGGTGGCGGCGGTGGCCTCGAGTGAAGGGATGTCGAACCCGAAGGGCTTTATCCCCGTCGACGACCACTACCGTCACCAGACAGCCGATGGCGTCTACGCGGTCGGGGTCGCGGTTGCCCTACCCCCGGTCGGGGAGACCCCGGTTCCGGTCAACTTCCCGAAGACCGGCCACATGACCGAGCAAATGGCCCGCATCGCCGCCGCCGACCTCGCCGCGCGACTCGAGGGCCGGGAAGCCCCCACCGCCGAGCTGTCGGCCCGCTGCATCCTTGACATGGGTGATCGGGCCGCCTACCTGGCCGTAGACCCCGTCCGCCCGCCGCGTAACGAGATCCCGACAGTTTCCGAGGGACGCCGGTGGCTTTACGCCAAACAGGCCTTCGAGCACGCCTATCTCTTCTCCGCCCGGCACGGTCGGAGGATGCCGACCGCGCTCGGCTGGTGACACCGG
>JAJYNS010000130.1 GCA_021786195.1 Actinomycetes bacterium
GGCGGCGACCACCTTCCCGGCCGCCGCGCCGAGCACCGGAGCGGCGCTCACCTGGTCCCACCGATCTGGTCGGCCGCCCGGTGCAGGAGCTGTGACAGCTGGCCGGGCACGTGCACGCCGAGCAGGGCGAGCCCGAGGAGGCCGGCGGCCATGGCGACGACGATCAACCGGCTGGGCTCGCCCCTGGCGAGATCGGCTCCCGCCAGGGCTGCAGCTGTCGTCCCGGCCGCCCCGCCTCGATCCTGGTGCGGGTGGGGCTCCGGGGCCGGGGTGAGCATCGTGCGGGTAGCCGCCCAGGACAGGCCGAGGAAGGCGAGCGTCACGAGCACGACGAGGACGGCGGCGACGGCGTCGCCGCGGTCGGAGAGGCCGCCGGAGACGATGAGCAGCTCGCTGCGGAAGATCCCGAAGGGCGGGGCGGCCGAGAGCGCGAGCACCGCGGCCACGAACATCGGCCCGCTGAGGGGGAGCAGCCCTGCTCCGCCGCGGATCCTCGCCATGTCCTTGGTCTGGAACTTGCGCACGATGCTCCCCGCGCCGCAGAAGGCGGTGCCCTTCGCGGCGGCGTGGGCAAGCACGTGGAGCAGCACGCCGACGATAGCGATCCTGGCGCTGAAGCTCATGCCGATCGCGAGGATCCCCATGTGCTCGATGCTCGAGTAGGCGAGCAGGCGCTTGAGGTCGCGCTGGCTGAGGAGGTAGAGCGCGGCGAGGGCGAGGGAAGCGAGCCCGAGGACGAGCAGCACGGTGCGGGCGAAGGGTGCCCCGGCGCTGCGCTCGGTCACCTCGAAGTAGCGCAGGATCGCGTAGAAGCACAACGCGAGCAGGGACGCCGACAGCAGGGAGGACACGGGCGTCGGTGCCTCGGAGTGGGCGTCGGGGAGCCAGGTGTGCACCGGGACGAGGCCCATCTTCGTGCCGTAGCCGAGCACCGCGAGCACGTAGGCGAGCCGGACCGCGCCCGGGTCGAACCGGTGGGCGGCCGGGCTGAGGAGCTTCGAGTACGTGAGGTCGTAGGACGGCCCGAACACCCGAGACCCGGCGTAGTAGAGGATCGTCGTCGCGAGCAGCGCCAGGCCGAGCCCGAGCGAGGCGAGCAGGACGTACTTCCAGGCCGCCTCGGCGGCTCGGTCGGTGTCCTCGATCGCGACGAGCAGCACGGAGACCACGGTCGTCACCTCGATGGCGACCCAGCAGAGCGCGAGCCCGTTGACGATCGGGGCGAGGGCCATCGCCCAGCAGAAGAGGTTGGTCCCCGCGTAGAAGCGCCGGCCGTAGCGCCTCCTCGCGCCCGAGCTGCCGTCGTGGAGGTAGCCGGCGGCGAACGTCGCCGTCGTGGCATAGAGGAAGGTCGTCGGCACGAGGAACACGACCGACAGCGAGTCGGCCCGGAGCAGTGAGCCCGCGGCGACCACTTGGCCGGTCGCCGCGCCCGGGACGAGGAGGAGCGACACCGAGAAGGCGGCGACACCCGAGGCCGCGGTGAGGACCTTGGACGCAGCGAGGGGCGCCCACCAGGCGACCAGGGCGACGGCGAGGGGGAAGACGGCGAGGGCGATCAGCGCGGCGCTCATGTCAGCCCCGGAGCCTGTCCAGGTCCTCGGTCGACAGCGTGCCCGCCCTGCCATGGTGCACCCGCATCACGAGGCCGAAGACGACGACGGCGACGAGGAGGTCGAAGAGGAACGCGATCTCGAAGATGATCGGCAGCCTCGACGCGACGACGAGGCTCGCCACCGACACGCCGTTCTCCAGCGAGAAGAACCCAACGGCCTGGGAGACGACGTCGGAGCGCATCACGACGAGCACGAAGGAGACGAGCACGACGGCGACGGCGACCGAGAGGCCGGCGACCGGCAGCACCGTAGAGCGGAAGTGGACGGCGCCGACCGTGAACAGCCCGATGGCCGAGACGGCGAGCCCCACCAGGGTCGTCGTCGCGCTCGAGTGCGCGCTGCTGCTCGCGATGTCGACCTCGGCGCGCTCGAGCATGCGCAGGACGATGACGGGAACGACGACGACCTTCAGCACGAACGAGAGCCCGGCGAGCGCGTAGAGCTCGCCGATGTGGTGCGTCGCGGCGACGACCGCGGAGAGCACGACCACGGCGAGCGACTGGAAGGCGTAGAGGCGGACCTGGGAGCGGATGAGCGGGGCGCGCAGCATCGCGAACGCGCTCAGGAGGACGAGGACGGCGACCACATCGGCGAACCCGCCGTAGAGCGACGGCGCGCCGGCCCGCGCCGCCCCCGCCGCCAGGAGCCCCGCGCCTCCTTCCGATACTGGCATCAGGCACCTCCCAGGGAGAAGACGAGCACCGCGAGGACGGCGAGGAGGAAGCCTGCGGCGAGCAGCTCGGTGATCTTGAACAGGCGCAGCTTGGAGAAGGAGTTGTCGATGACGGCGAAGACGCAGCCGACGACGAGTGCCTTGCCGAGCAGGGCGGGGATCGCGAGCAGCACCGGCCCGACCTGCCTGCTCCCGGCGAGCCCCCATGGGGCGACGAAGACGTCGACGAGGATCGTGTAGAGGATGAGCTGCTTCATCGCCGATCCCCACTTGAGCAGGGCCAAGGGCGCGCCGGAGTGCTCGAGCGTGCGTGCCTCGTCGATCATGCCGAGCTCGAGCGTGCCCGAGTGCGTCTCGACCGGGATGCGACCGGTCTCGGCGAGCACGACGACGAAGAAGGCGACTGCGGCGAGCACGTGGGCCGGGCGCACGATCTCGCCCGCCGAGGAGCGGACCGTCGCGGCGAGCGCATAGGGGAGGTCCGTGCCGGTGAGGATCCCGACCGTGAACACGACGAAGAGCACCGTCGGCTCCAGGAGCGCGCCGAAGGTCATCGCTCGGCTGCTGCCGAGCTGCGCGTACGGCGCCCCCGTCTCTGCCGCCGCGAGGGCCACGGCGAAGCCCGCGAGGCCGAGGACGAACCCTCCGCCGAGGATGTCGCCCATGTAGCCGAGAGGGAGGCCGAAGGTCGTGAGGACGGGGATAAGGAGCGGCACGACCAGGTAGCAGCCGAACGCGACGACCGGCGCCGCGAGGAAGACGAAGCCCGCCCCTTCGGGGACGAGGGTCTCCTTCCTGAACAGCTTGGCGAGGTCGTAGTAGGGCTGGAGGAGGCGCGGGCCCCGCCGTCCCTGGAGGCGCGCCTCGACGTGGGCGACCGCCCCGCTGACGAGCGGCGCGCCGAGGAGGATCGTCACGTCCTGGAGCGCCTGGACGACCCAAGGCGCCAGCTCGGGCTGACCCAACTCCACCTCCGCGCGCGACGGCAGCTGCGCAGAGGCCATCGGCCCCGTTCGGGGGCGGTTCGGGCACGTGGCCCTCCGGGGCCTCACCCGGACGAGCGGACGAATGCTAGCCGACGGCCTCGGACATGCGCACGCTCCCGCCGGCGCGACCCGCCCGCGGGAGCGGTGCTCCTGCACCGGGAGCGCCGACCGGCCTAG
>JAJYNS010000135.1 GCA_021786195.1 Actinomycetes bacterium
CGCAAGCTGATGGGCGCCCGCAGCGCGCTGGGGCTGGCAACGGCGTGAACACCCAGGCCGCAGCCCCGTGCCAGGCGGCGCGCAGCGTCGAGCACATCGTTCAACCCTGAGACGGGAGTGGTTCATGATGACAACAAGCCCGACCGTCGGATCTGGCCTGCTGGCCGGTTCCGACCCAGGCTCCTAGCTCTCCGTCGTTCGTCCTGCGACCCGGGCCCGGACGGGCCTCGGTCCGACGAGCGCGCCCCAGGCGCTCGCGCCGGGTCCACCCATGCCCGGCACGGGCGACAGGCTCGAGCCCAGGAGGGACTCGATCCACCCCGCGAACCCGACCTCGGAAAGGTCGAGCTCGTAGTGCTCGCAGGGGTGATGGCGGCCGTAGAGCTGGTGGCGGACCTCGGTGACCCGCCGGAAGCCGAGGGTCTCCGCGAGCGCTTGGTAGTCGCGATCCGACGTCGACAGCGAGTACGTGCCCCCTCCCACCAACAGGCCGATGATCTCTCGGATGAGCCGGGCTCGAGTCCCCCGGTAGCGGTCGTCGACATACGCGGCGTGCGTGATGTGCAGCGAACGGCTCTGCTCCGGCCTCGCAGGGAGGTCCGGGCGGTTGGCCCATCGGCGCTCGACGTAGGGCGCGATCCCGGGATGGGCCAGGAGGAGGTGGAGGGCCTCCTTGCACAACGGCACCGCGGCCGAGAACCCCACGAGCGCCCCGTCGTCGAGCCGCCTCACCTGACGGAGGATGGTCCCCCGGTACGTAAGGATCGCCCGAGTCGCAGCGATCATCGCGTCGGGTCGCTCAGTGTCCATGCGCTGGTCGCCCCAGACGTGCAGGACGGCCTCCAACTCGTCGAGGTCGATCGGTCCGCCGCTCGCACTGCAGAGCGCGCGAGGCTCCTCCGGACAGAACAAGATGTCCTGCAATATGGCGTCACCGCTCAGGAACAGGTGCTCGGCCGCCAGATGCTCGCGCGCGTGCCTCGAGGCCGAGGCCATCCGTTGCTGGTACGCCTCCAGAGCGACGCGGCGCAGGCGGCGGCTTTCCTCCGGGGCGCGCCAGGCGAGGTCCTCGGCGAGGAAACGACGCAGGTCCGGGTCGAGCGCAAGGCCGTGCTCGCCGACCCGCACCACCGCCAGCTCCCGGAGCTGACCGAGCTCGGCGTCACCCACACGCCGCCCTGCCAGGGCGCCGAGCAGCTCCTGGTCGAACTCTCGGACCGCGCTCGCCGCGAACAGGAGCTCTCGCAGGCGCTCCGGACGGACGTCACCGAGCCAGGTCTCGACGAGCTGTCCAACCGTCTCGTGCCACGCAGGGCTGTCCCCGAGCGGAGCGAGGTTGCCCTGGAGGGCGAGATCGGCACCGAGAGAGAGCCCGAGGGGCGTCGAGCCGAACCGGGCGAGCACCTGCTCGGCGACCTCTGAAGGTCGAATGCCCCGGCGAAAGAGGTACTCCCGAGCTTCCGACGCCGTGAAGCCGGGAAGCTCCATCTCCTCAACGAGCCCTCGCCACGAGGAGCCGGCCTCCATCGAAAGAGCTCGGCGCGTCCGGGCGGCGACCACGACACGCACCGTCTCGTCCAGCTCGGGCAGGAAGGAGTCGCACAGGTACGAACCGAGCGTGCCGAAGGGCTCGAAGCCGTCGAGCAACAAGAGCGCGCCGGACTCGTTCGCCCATGCCAGCGCTCCGGCGTGGTCGGCGACACCGAGGGCTCGCCACAGTCCCTGCGGCGTCCCCGGGGTGCGCCGCCCCTCCAGATGGACCACGGGACGCCGCTCGGCGCGCAACAGCGAGGTCCAGACGCGAAGGAGCGTGCTCTTGCCCACGCCCGGAGCTCCATGGACGACGAGGACGGGCGTTCGTGACGAGCCGAGCCAGAGCGAGAGCCGGTCGAGGTGCTCGCCGCGCCCGACGAACAGCTGCATCTCGCGCTCGTCGCGCACCCTGGACCACTTGAGCGCGTGACCGCTGCGCCTCTCTCGGCGCGTGCCGAGCGCGGCTCGCGCCGAGTCGTAGGCGCGAGCCGTCTCGGTCCCCGGCCGCTCCCCGAGCACGGTCGTGCAGCGTCGCCAGAGCTCTTCGAGCGTCTCTCGATCGCCGAGTCCGGCGGCAAGTGAGAACGCCCGGCAGTAGGGATCCTCCGAGTAGGGCTCTGCCGTGATGAGCACCACGGCCCAGTCGAGCGCCTCGCGCAGCTCGCCGCGGCTCTCGAGGAGCTCGACCAGCGTGACCAGCACCTCGCGGTAGCGCTTGTGCAGCACCTCCCTCTCCTCGGCGACCCATGGCAAGGCGAGCTCGGGGAGCAGGGGCCCCCGGTAGATCTCCGCCGCCTCCCGCAGCGCGGCGAGCGTGCCGGTGTCAGCAAGGGATCGGAAGGCGCACGCGTCGACCTGCCACCCGCGATCTGCCGGCCACTGGAGCTGGCCACGGTCAGCCTCGAGCTGCTCCGAGAGCCCGGGGAACCACTGCCGAAGCTGGTGCAGGATCTTGCGCAGGTTGGTCCGTGCCTGCTCCTCGCAGGAGTCCGGCCAGAGCATCCCGGCGAGCCGGCCCCTGCTCACCGGCAGGTCCGGGTGCAGCGCGAGGTATGCAACGAGCGCCTGGCCGCGAGCCGGGAGCCGGCGGGCCCGCGCCGCGCCGTCCCACGTGATCGAGAAACCCCCGAGCACGCTCAAGGCCGGACGGGAAGCACTCACCTGGCCCACGCCGCCGGGTAGTCTACGCCGAGCTGCTTACCGAGGTAGTTGACGAGGTCGAATGTACCGACACCAACTTCGGGCGCTCGTCGAGCTCGGCCGGTTCGAGAGCTTTCTCGCCGCCGCAACGACCTTCAACGCCGTGGCCGCACGGCTCGAGCTGCCGGTCTACCGCCTGTGGGTGACCGTCTTCGGCGACCTCAACGAGGTGTGGGCCGAGACCGACTTCGAGAGCCTGGACGAGCACTGGCGCCGCTTCCGCGCTGCTCACGAGGATCCGTCGTTCCAGGGCGCCTTTGTCGAGCTGTGCTCCCACTTCGTACCCGGCTCGGCCCACGACAGCGTGAGCGAGCTCGTTCCCCTGTAGCCGCCTGCGGATGGCGGCGGCGCGCGTGCCATCGGCGAGGGAGCAGTCGACGGCCGGCCGGCCTTGGGAACCCGCGGGGGACCTTCGGCTGTGGCCCGCCTCGCCACCGGGCGGTGCCGACTGAGGGAGCTGCGCGGGCCTTTCCGCGAGGCGCGACTCGCGATCTGCCGGGTCCTTGGCCCAGGGAGCCACGAAAGGGCAAGGGCGCGTGGATGCGCGACGGATGCGGACCTGCCGCATCCTTCACCCGCCAGGCGCTGAGGGCGACTGCCACGTCTTCTCCGCCCCGACGCGCGACGGCTCCCCCCCGGGGGGACGGCACACCGAGCAACGAAGGAGCGAACCGTG
>JAJYNS010000122.1:0-2983 GCA_021786195.1 Actinomycetes bacterium
CCGTGGGCACCTCGAGCGTGAGGAACATGGCCCGGTAACCGAGGCTTCCGGCCAACCACCCGCAGGCGAAGGGCACGGCGATGGTCGCGAGGTTGGTGCTGGCGAGAAGCCGGGAGTTCGCTCGGCCGAGCACCTGCGGAGGCACACCCTCGGCCAGGATGCCCGACGCCAGGGAGAACGTCAGCCCGTGCGGCGCGCCGAGCACGGCCATGCCGACAAGCAGGTAGGTCACTCCCCGACCGCCGCCGAGCACCGCCAGCCCGGCCGCGGTCGCCAGCACAGAGGCGACGAGGGCGAAGCGCCGGTGGCGGGTCGGTGACGCGACGACGGCGCTTCGGAAGGCGAGAGAGACGGTGAAGAAGACCGTGAAGGCCAGCGACGCCCCCGCCGCCGACGTGCCGTCCACCCGCCGGGCCAGCAGTGCGCCAAAGGTGACCACGGCGGCGAACGGCGCCTGGTAGGTGAGCTGGGTCGCCAACGCCAGCCGGTAGGCCGAGTAGCGGAGCAGACCGGCCCGAGGCTCTAAGCCCGGCTCGTGGGCGAGCAGGTCGGCCACGCCGGCGCCGGCTTCGCGACCGGCACCCTCGTCGACCCCTGGCTCCGGGAGGCTCCCCGGGGAGCCTTGCCCGACGGCCGGACGACGCCGCCAGGCGATCGCGGAGAGCAGGGTGGCGAGGAGGGGCAGCGGCAGCATGGCGGCAAAGGCGGCCCGCAGCGAGCCGGACAGCAGGTGCAGCACTCCCGACTCGAGCAGAGGCCCGACCACGAGGCCGGCCGACAGCGAGAGCGCGTAGACGGCGAGGGCACGTGCTCGACGCTCGACCGGGGCCGAGCCGATCATCGTCATGGTCGTGGGCATCGCAAGACCGCCCCCCACCCCGAGCAGCAACGCGCCGGTCCACAAGCCGGCGACCCCGGTCGGGAGCGCGAGCAGCACGAACGAGATGAAGATCAGCGACTGCCCGGCCGTGAGCATCGCCCACGCGGAGGTCGAAGTCGCCCGTGCGGCGAGCGTCGCCGCCGTCACCACCGCCGCCAGGCCGGCTGCGGCCGGCATCGCACCGAGCGTGCCGTTGCCGACGTCCAGGAGCTGGCGGGCAATCAGGGGGTAGGTCGTCTGGCCCATGTTCTGGGCGGCGCGTCCCGCCATCGTGATGGCGAGCAGGTAGGGCGCGGCCCCCGTCGAGATCCCTCCCCAGAACCACGCCGCGCGCCGGCTGCTCATCGGCACCCCTTCGGCGCCCCCCCTCGCGGCGCTCATCTCCCCGCGGGCGCGGTGGTCCTGCGGGCGGGCCGCAGGGTCAGCGGAGGAACGTCAGGAGGCCGGGCAGCTGCGCGGGTCCCAGGGCGGGATCGGGGCGGAGGGAGGGTTGTAGCCGTAGTTGGGGTTGCCGCTCGCGGGCGTCCTCGGCGTCGTGACCGTCGTGGAGGGAGGCGCCGTCGTGGAGGGAGGCACCGTCGTGGACGGAGGTGCCGAGGTGGGCGGCGCCGAAGAGGGAGGCGTCGTCGACGGCACCGTCGTGGCGGGGGGCGCCGAGACGGCGAGGTCGGAGCCCGCGACCACGCTGACGTCCGCGCCGCCGGGGGGCTTTCCCTGGCCGAGGACGACCGTCCCGGCGAGCGAGCGCATGACCTGCTGAGCCTCGGCGAGATGGCTCGGGCCGTCGTAGAGGACGGTCGTCTCCGACACCGGGCCGACGTAGTCGGAGGCGGTCGTCGGGAGGATGCGGTAACCGAGGCGGGCGAGCGACTCGGCGACCCGCGCGGTCTGCGCCGGCGACTGCGTGCCGTCGACGACCGAGACGCTGATAGACGACGGTGGGAGGGGATCCGGCCTCGTGCCGAGGAACTGGTCGATCACCTGCTGGTCCTGAGGCTCGGTCGGGAAGATCACGTCGCCGTAGGGCGCCCCCTCGTAGGTGTAGGGCTGGGCATAGGTGATCGTCGGCAGTGTGAGCTCCGGGGCGCTGCCGAAGTCGGCGTGGCGGAAGTCGAGCAACAGGTGGATCATGTCGACCGGGCTGAGCCCGCTGTCGACGGTGAGGTTGGGGGCGACGGCGCCGATCAGGTTGTTGTCCCTGATCGGGTCGCCGAGCCCCGTCGCGGCGACCTGCTGGGCGAGCGCCTTCAAGAACAGGTGGACGCGCACGATCCGGCCGAGATCACCCGTGCCGTCGTAGTGGCCGCCGGAGTCGGGGGTGTAGTAAGGGCCGTTCGGCGTCGTGACCGCCTGGATCGCCGCGTAGTTGGGCGTCTCGCCCTTGGTGAAGTAGTAGAGGTGGCGGGAGCGCACCAGGGCGAGCGCCTGCGTGCCGTTCAGCAGCTGGCAGCCGGTCTTCGTGATCTTCAAGAACGAGCTCGCGTCGTAGAGCCGGTCAGGGAAGTACATCTTGAGCCCGCCGAGCGCGTTGACGACGTTGGTGAAGCTCGCGAAGTTGAGCTCGACGAAGTGGTTGATCGGGATCCCGAAGTCCTGCTCGATGGCGGCGATCAGCTGGTCGGGACCCTCGACGAGGGCGGCGTCGACCTTGTCGGCGCACAGTCCGGGCGTGAGCAGCGACGTCCCGCCGCACAGCGCGGAGCCGCTGCGCGCACCCGGCACGAAGGTGTCCCGGGGGATCGACAGCAGCGAGATCGTGTGCGTCGTGGCGTCGAGGTGGGCGACCAGCACGACGTCGCTGTTGATGCCGTTCACCCCGTTCATGCACTCCTGGCGATACAGGGAGATCGACTTGGCGGCACAGCGGCTCGTCGAGCCGATGAGCAGGATGTTCTCGGTCGGGCCCTTCGCCGCGACGATGTGGCGCGCCTTCAGGTGGTGGATCTGGCCGGTGCGGTAGTAGTAGTAGCCCGCGCCGCCCCCCGCGAGCAGGATCACGAGGGCGAGCAGGCCGATGCCGGTGCGCGTCAGCCGGCGCCGCAGGGCCGAGCGGGCGCGCAGCTTCTCACGGCGCCGGGCGCGCCAGCCCCGGTAGCGGGCCGG
>JAJYNS010000122.1:3596-17636 GCA_021786195.1 Actinomycetes bacterium
ACCTCGGCGAGGAAGCTGGCGATCGCGGCGACGAGGCCCAGCTGGTCAAGCGCCGGCGGGCGGAGGTCCCGGGCCAGGCCCCGCAGGCGGTTCGCCGCCTCGATCGCCTGCAGACGGGCCTCGGCGAGCCCGGAGGCGACACTCGGCGGGACCCCGCTCGCCCGGCCGAGGCTCTCCAGGCGTCGCGCGAGGTGGAGGAAGAGCTGCAGGGGCTCGTCGTGCAGCTCGCGGGCAAGGCGGCGGCGCTGGTCCTCCTCGGTCGCGACCACCAAGGCGGCGTAGCGATCGGCACGTCGTTCCCGGGAGCGCTCCTCGGTCACGTCCTCGAGGATGAGCTGGCTCGCGGCGGCCGTCGGCCCCGCGGGAAGGTCGGCGACCCGGACGCGGTAGTCGCGCCCGTCACCGAGGAGGAGCACCTGCCCGCTCAGGGAGTCGACGCCCCCGGCGGCAGCGAGCAGGCGGGCTGCCGGTCGGCCGATCGCGTCCTCTCCGAGGAGGGCCCTGGCTGCAGGGTTGGCGTCTCCCACCACGCCCTCGGCGCTCAGGACGAGGATCGGCGAGCGGTTGGCCTCGAACAGGTGCCGGTAGCCGGCTTCGACGCGGAGGCGCTCGGCCGTGACCTGCTCCACGCGGGCATGGGCAGCCCGCTCGGCCTCGATCCAGTGGCCGAAGAAGAACGCCACGGCGACGACCAGGGCGAGGTCGACGAGATCGCCTCCGGCATGGCCCTCGTCATGGGGAAGCAGGAGGTCGGGGAGCCACAGCAGGGTCCCCCAGATGGCGGTCCCGGCGGAGCCTGCCAGGCCGTAGCGCAGGGCGGCATAGCCGACGGGGATCACGAGCAGGGCGACCGGGATGCCGCCGGGGAACGCGCCCTCATGGGAGGAGGTCTCGAGATCGACGAAGAGGTGCAACCCGGCAAGGCCGACCACCATCGCCTGGACGGCCCAGAAGCGCAGATCGCCGATCGGCGGGCGGACGATCCGGCGGATGGCCGAGAGGTCAGCCTGGCGGGTGGTCGCCACGTCCGTTCGCCCCCACGAGTCGGTGCTGCAGGGCATAGGCCACCGCCTGGGTGCGCGAGGCTGCGCCGAGCTTGGCGAGCACGCGAGACACGTGGGTCTCGACGGTGCGAAGCCCAAGCGCGAGCTCGGCCGCGATCTCCTTGTTCGACCGCCCCTGGGCGAGCAGCTCGAGGACGTCGGCTTCCCGAGGCGTGAGCGCGCCGGGACCGCGCGGCTCGCCGAGATCGCCCTCGCGGCGTCGCCGCAGCCGGGAGGAGACGGAGGCGTCGAGCACGAAGGCCCCGGTGGCGACGATGTGGACGGCGTCTATGAGCTCCTGCGCCGATGCCGTCTTGAGCAGGTACCCACCCACCCCGATGTCCAGGGCCTCGGTCACGTAGGCATGGTCGTCGTAGGCGCTCACGACGAGGACGTGGGTCGAGCGGTCGCTTCCCACCACCTGCCGGGCGAGCTCGAGGCCGCTCTCGCCGGGAAGGCTGATGTCGACGAGCGCCACGTCTGGCGTGAGCCGGTCGATGAGGTCGAGGCCCTCCTCGGCGGTTCCCGCCTGCCCGACCACCTGGAGGTCGGGCTCCGACTCGAGGAGCTGGGCCGTCCCTTCGCGCACGAGGACGTGGTCGTCGACGATCACGATCCGAACCGGTGCCCTCCCGCCCGGCCGGCGGTCTGCCCGCGACGAGCCGCTCGGCGCCTCCGTGGCCCGCGCCGGCCCTCCGTGGGATCGGGGATCCGCCGACGCGAAGCCCCCCGGTTCCCGGCCGGCGCCGACGGGTCCACGATCGGGTCGTGGCGGTGCTGCTGATGGCATGGGGTGCGGCGGTACTGGCATCACTGCTCGCCGTCGTCCTGTCCGTCGTCTTCTTCTGCGTCGCCGCGGCCGCAACGGCGCGCCGCCGCTCCCGGCCCGACCCGCTCGCCACCGAGCTCGACACGGCCCTGGAGGAGATCCTCGAGCGACCGGGGGCGGGCTCGGCGCCCGGAGCCGGCCGCTTCGGTCTCCCCTAGTCCCTCCACAGCGGCGCAGCCCTGGCGCCGGGCGCCAGGGGGCTCCACGCCAGTGGCACGTCTCTTGGCTACGGGATCCACGCCTAAAGTGTAGCGCTGTACTTGACGTAGTGTCAGTGGCGCGCGTAGTTTCCCGTACGTAGGACTGCTGACTACAGGTGTGGATGGAGGGGCGCATGTCGGTCGACCTTCGGGAGCAGGACCTCGGCACCGCCGCGGTCGACCCGGTGCTCGAGGCGGTGCACCTCCGCCCGGCCACCCGGACAGGGATCAGGGAGCGGTTCGGGGCCTCGGACCCGGAGCCGGGGTTGGAGCTGACCCGCAACCCGCTCGTCGCCCGCCTCGTGCGCAACCGGAAGTTCCAGTTCTTCCTGATCCTGCCGAACCAGATCGTCTTCTGGACGGTGATCTTCGTCGGGCTGGCGGGCACGGCGATCCCCGGGCTCAACTTCGGCGCGGCCATCACCTGGTACGTGTGGTTCTGCCTGGTCTTCGTGATGATGGTCGTCGTCGGCCGGGCGTGGTGCGCGATGTGCCCGTTCGGCGGCTTCGCGGAGTGGGTGCAGCGTCGAGCCTTCTGGCAGCGCACGCAGAAGGCGCTGGGTCTCGGGCGCAAGTTCCCCGAGCCGCTCGCCCGGCTCGGCTTCCTCATCCCCGTGGCGAGCTTCCTGCTGCTCACCTGGATCGAGGAGTTCTTCAACATCGCGGGCCCCGGCAACCCGGCAGACACGTCCTGGATGGTGGTCGGCATCGTCAGCTCGGCCCTCCTCTTCTTCCTCGTGTTCGAGCGGCGGACCTTCTGCCGCTACGTGTGCCCCCTCACGACGCTGATCGGGACCGTCGGCTCGATGGGATCGGTCGCCGGGTTCCGGACCAAGGACCGCGAGGTGTGCCTCACCTGCAGGACGAAGGACTGCATGAGGGGCGGGGACAACGGCTACGGGTGCCCCTGGTACACCTGGCCGGGCAGCGCTGACTCCAACCTGGCGTGCGGCCTGTGCTCGGAGTGCTACAAGAGCTGCCCCGAAGGCAACGTCGGGCTGTTCCTGCAGCGGCCGCTGACCTCGGTGGTCGCGCCGCGCCGGCGACGTGCCGACGTCGCCTGGGGGATCGCGTTGCTGTGGGGGCTCGTCGTCTACCAGCAGTTCAACGCCACCAACGTCTTCACCTCCATGGACAACTGGCTCAACTCCAACCTCGCCTTCCCCCACTACCCCGACCCGGTCGACTACCTCGCGGTCATCGTCGCGGTGGCGCTGCTCGTCGCCGGCGTGGCATGGCTGATCGGGCAGGCGCTCGGACGGCCGGTGGAGCCTCGCACCGGCCCGACGAACTTCGTCGACCGCCGGTCCCGCTTCAGGAGCTTCTTCGTCCCGATGACCTACGGGCTCATCCCCGTGGTGGGCGCCGACTACTTCGCCCGCCAGCTGCCGAAGTTCTTCAAGCACGCAGCCCGTGTGGTGCCGGCGGTCGCCCACATCGCCGGGTTCGGCTCGACCAGGTCGCCGATCTACGGGTTCCACATCCTCTCCAACGGGTGGATCGTCGCGGTCCAGGTCGCGGTGATCGTCGCCGGCACGGCCGCCTCGGCGTGGGCGATGTGGCGCATCGCCGGACGGGAGCTCGTGCCGGTGAGCCGGAGCCCCCTCGCGATCCGCGCGGCGACGCTCGGGGTCGTGCTCGCCTGCGGGGCGGCAGCGAGCGTGATGTACGTGCTCATGCACGCCGCGAGCTGAGAGCGGCGGACCGGGCCGAGGAGGAGTGCAATGACCGTTGCGATGATCGAGGAGCGACCGGCAGGGACGGGCCGCCCCCACGTCGAGGTGATCGAGGACCGCTGCGCGGGGTGTCAGGAGTGCGTCGTGCGCTGCCCGTCCGGCGCGCTGCGGATGGACACCGAGCGCTGGGTCGCGGCCGGCGACGACGAGCTGTGCGTGGGCTGCCGCCAGTGCGTGCGCACCTGCCCGTTCAGCGCGATAAGGGTGGAGGGACCGACGCTGGTGCCCCCGAGGGTGTCGGTCGAGGTGACGCACCCCGGGCGGATCCTCGGCGACACGGCCGAGGTCCGGCGTGGCTTCCCGGACTTCGAGTCGGCGCTCTCCGAGGCCCAAAGGTGCCTCGCCTGCCCGGACCCGACCTGCGTGCGCGGCTGCCCGGCGCACAACGACATCCCGGCGTTCCTGGCCGCCTTGCGCGATCGGGACCTCGCAGGCGCCCACGAGGTGCTGCGGCGCACGAGCGTGCTGCCGGACGTCTGTTCCCGGGTGTGCAACCAGGCCGCCCAGTGCGAGGGCGCCTGCACGTGGTCCCTGGCGGGTGGGACCCCTGTCGCCATCGGCCAGCTCGAGCGCTTCGTGGCCGACCACCATCCGGTCCCGCCCCCTGTTCCCGGCGCCGAGGCCGACATCTCCGTCGGCGTGGTCGGCGCCGGCCCGGCGGCGATCGGTGCTGCCTGGTCCCTGGTCGAAGCCGGCGCGTCGGTGACTGTCTACGAGAAGGACCCAACTCCCTCGGGACTGCTCGGATGGGGCATACCGGACTTCACGCTGCCGGACGCGGTCGCGTCACGCCCGTGGCGGCAGCTCGAGGCGGCCGGCGTCGACCTGCGCTGCGGCGTCGAGATCGACGCCGAAGGCCTCGACCGGCTGCTCGTCGAGCACGACGCCGTGATCGTGGCGACCGGCGCGAGCGTGCCGGTGCGGTTGCCGATCCCCGGCGCCGAGCTCGAGGGGGTCACCGACGCCACGACCTTCCTCAAGACGGGCCAGGCGGCGCTGCGGACAGGGCAGGTGCGGGAATGGCTTGCCGCGATGGGGCTCGCCCCGAGCGAGGACGGCGCGTCCTGCGGCCACGTGCTGGTCCTCGGTGCCGGCAACACGGCGATGGACGTCGCCCGTACGGCTCGCCGTCTCGGTCTCGACGCGACCTGCGTCGACTGGCTCGATAGGCGCTTCGCCCTCGCCCGTCCCGACGAGCTCGACGAGGCCTGGCGGGAGGGCGTCGGCGTCCGCTTCTCTCGTACCGTGAGACGGCTGGAGGGCGAGGGGAACCGGGTACGACGGGCCCTGCTTGCCCGGACTGTCCAGACGAGGGCGGACCGGTCGCCCAGGGTGCTGAGCGACGGGGAGGAGACCCTCGCCGTCGATCTCGTGGTGATGGCGATGGGCTACCGGGTCGACCCGGCCCTCGCGAGCGCCCTGCCGGGCACCCCGGTCCGGCGCCAGGTGACCGCCGTCGCGGATCGTGCCTGGACGGCCTCTGGCGTCCTCGCCAACCCGGCGTCGGACTTCGCCTACCGCAGCCCCGTAGGCCGGCTCGCGCTCGGACGAGAGGTCGCGCTGCACGCAGCGGCCCTGCCGCTTCGCGAGCGGCTCTGGGTCGTCGGCGACGCGCTCACCGGACCAGCCACGGTGGTGGAAGCGATGGCCCAAGGCAGGAGGGCGGCCTCGGCGATCATGGCCCGCCGTCCGAGCCGCCCCGGCCGCAGGCGGCGTGAGCCCCGCCAAGCCCTCGTCTGCTACTCCAGCGCAGGAGGTCGGACGGCGGCGGTCGCGCACAAGGTGGGCAGCGAGCTGGCGGCCAAGGGCCTCGGCGTGCGCGTCCTGCCGATCGAGCAGGTGGGGCCGGACGAGCTGGCCACGACGGACCTGCTCGTGGTGGGCAGCTGGGTGGAGGGGATGGTGGTCGCCAAAGTCGGCCCCTCTCGGGCGGCCCGGGCCTGGCTCGACCGGCTCCCCCGGCTCGGCGGCATGCCCGCGGCGGTGTTCTGCACCTACGACGTGCACCCCCGCTCGACCCTCGACGTCATGGCAGGTGCCCTGGCCGCTCGCGGCGCTCGGGTCGTGGCGTCGGCGGCCCTGCGACGTGGCCGCGGCGACGTCCCGGCGATCGCGCTCGCCCGCAAGGCGCTCGCCGGCGCTCGCAAGGGGGTGCCCGCGCCCGCCGCAGCGTCGAGCGCCTCGTGACCAAGCAGCGGGCCCGCCGCCGCCTCGGACCACCGTTCGCCGAGGCGACGCCCGTCGCGCCGGGAAGGTGATCCGGCGTGGACATGGCCCTGTCCAGGCGCGGGGACTACGTGATGCGCGCCGCGATCGCCCTGGCCCGCTCCTTCGAGGTCGGCGCGCCGCGCAAGATCCGGGAGCTGGTCGCCGAGACGGCGGTGCCGCGGACGTTCGCGTCCCAGATACTCGGCGACCTGGTGCGCACCCGTATCGCGTCGTCCAGGGCCGGCCGAGACGGCGGCTACCGCCTCCTCAGGCCCCCGACCGAGATCAGCGCGCTCGAGGTGATCGAGGCGGCCGAGGGGCCGCTGCGAGCCGAACGGTGCGCCGTCGGCGAGGGCACTTGTCGGCCGGAGGGCGCCTGCCCGCTCCACGAGAGATGGATGTCGGCCGTCGGCCAGCTGAGAGACCTCCTCGCCAGGACTTCTCTGGCCGAGCTCGCAGGACTCGGGACGAGGGCGCAGGCCGCCCTCTGCGTCCCACCGCCCGACCTCTACGCCTCCCCCCGGCAGTCGGTCAGAGTCGCCGAGGGCGCACAGGTCGCGCTGGCGCCCGACGTGCTCCGCAGCGCGCTCGTCGCGCGCTCGGGGCGGCTCGGCCCCCTCGTCGGCGCGGCGTGGCGCGACGGGGCGGGCCCTTACGTCGGGCTCCGCCCGGCACGGGTCGCTTCGGCGCCGTTGACGGCAGCGTGCGCGCTCTGGCCGGCCGAGAGGCAGGACGGCGCGCAGCCGGCCGACTTCTCCCTGGCGTGGCGCCTTTCGGGCCCAGCCGGTGCCAGCCGCTTCGAGGGGACCCTGACGGTCCTGGAAGCCCCGGGCGGCGCCCGGATCCAGGTGAGCGGCGACTGGCACCAGGACCTCGACGAAGGCCTGCCCCTCACCCAGGCGCGCCTCGAGGGGCTGGCGTCGGCCGTGGTGCTCGGGGCCCTCCGGCGACTGGTTCGGACGCTCGAAGGGTCGACCTCGCCGACGCCCGGGCATGGCACGAGCTCGGCGAAGGCAACGTCGTCCCAGGCAGCGGATCTCGCCGTGCTGCCCTGACTTGCCGACGGCCTTCGCCCGCGTCGAGCAGTCCGAGCCCGGGGACTACCGGGTCCAGTACCGGACCGCGCCGGGGATGCGCGAGGTCGGCGCGCAGATCCTCCAGCCGGTCGCCCGCCTGTCCAGCGCCAGCTCCGGCGGGAGATCGACCTTCCTGCGCAGCCTCGGCGTGGCCCAGCCGATGATGGAGGCGGGCATGTTCGTCAGCGCCACCGAGCTCGGAGCAAGCGTCTGCAGCCAGGCCTTCGCCCACCTCGTTCGGGAGGAGGACCGGGCCATGACGCCGGGGCGCCGCTCAACGCGCCAGCTTCGCCGCCCGGGCCATGACCGAGGAGATGATCGTGTCCGCCCAAGCCGTCTTGAACGGCGAGCCGAGGTTGACGAAGGAGAACGCCACCTCCGCGGAGCCTTGCAGGTAGAAGGCCTCGTCGTTGTAGAGCTTGAGCTTGTTCGGCAGGTTGCCCCCGGTCGCGACGAAGCGTGCCCACACCGGCGGGGCGCTGCCGCCGCGGGGCGCGCGCAGGAAGCTCGCCGAGACCCTCACCTTCCCGGCTCCCTGCTGGGCGCTTTGGACCGAGAACAGCGTCGCCATGCACCCGAGCCCCTTCTTCGTGCCGAGCGCCTCGAGGTCCTTGCGACCGTCGGAGGCGTTCTTCACGACGACGACCTCGGTGTTGGCGGCCGGCAGGTGCGTGAGGGCCGAAGACTTCGGGTAGAACTGCAAGGACTTCACGTCGGCGAGCACGGTGCCGCTCGTTTCGCCGCTCGCCCCGAAGGGGTCCCCGGTCGCGGCGCCCGCCCCGTCGAGGCAGGCCGCGGCCTTCACCCCGGCGGCGATCCCGACCTTGTCGGTCTTGGCCTGCGGTGCACCGACCCACTTCTCTACCCGCGGCAGGTCGCCCGGAACGAGGTTGATCGACCTTGCCAAGGCCGCCGCGCCCGTGCCGCTCGCCGCGCGCCCGTGGGCGCGAGCGGGCATAGGGGCATGAGGCACGGACGCGCTCACCGGCGCCGCGCCCAGGGCGAGCATGCCGAGCGAGGCTCCGGCGAGCAAGGAAGCGAGCAGGAGGCGACCGGGATGTCTCGTCATGCCACCACGATAGGCCCGCCTCTCCGGAGGCGTTCCACGGCAAGCCCGGAGGTCGCCCACGCGCAGGCCGTCCGGGAGCGGCTCGACGGGCAGGGCCATCTTTAGCAAAGATAAATAGATAGCACGACGCGACCGGAGAAGATCGACGGGGCTCCGCCCCCTGCTGGCGCGCCTCGGGCGGGCGGTCGTCCCGGAGTGGGCCGGGGCCGACATGCGGGTCGTCCTCGGCGCGCGAGCCGCCATGAGCGCGGCGCGGGCGATCGCCGGTGTCGTCACCGCACTGTACCTGGCCGCCGAGGGGTTCTCCGGCCTCGAGCTCGGCGTGCTCTTCGTCTGCGTCACCCTGGCGACGGCGCTCATGTCGTCCGCGATCGGCCTCCTCTCCGACCGTCTCGGCCGCAAGCCCTTCCTCGTCGCCGTGCCGCTGCTCGCGGCGGGGGCCGCGCTCCTCTTCGCCGAGGTGCGGGCACCGGCAGCGCTGTTCGTGGGCGCGTCGATCGGCAGCTTCGGGCGGGGCGCCGGCGCCGGGGGCGGCAACGTCGGCCCCTACCAGCCCGCCGAGTCCGCCCTCGTCGCGGAGCGTGTGCCGGCGGAGCGACGCGCCGACGCGTTCGGCCGCCTGGCGTTCGTCTCCTCGGTCGGGAGCCTGCTCGGCAGCCTGCTCGCGACACTGGCACGGGCGCACCCGCACGTCAGTCCCGCCGTGGCGATCGCCGACTACCGGCCGGCGTTCCTCGCCGCCGCGGCGCTCGCCGCCCTCGCCGGGCTCCTGGCCCTTCGCCTCTCCGGCCCCGGCCCGGAGGCCCTCGGGCGCCAGGGGCGCACGGCTCTGCGCTGGCCCCGACGCTCCTGGCCGGCCCTGTGGCGCTTCTGGGTGACCAACGGCGTCAACGGCTTCGCGATCGGCATGCTCGGGCCCTTCGTCAGCTACTGGCTCTACCGCCGTTACGGGGCCGGGCCGGGTGCGATCGGCGTGCTGTTCGCCGTCGTCAACGTCGGCTCGCTCGTCTCGACGCTCGCGGCAGCAGGCATCGGGCGCCGGATCGGCACGGTCCGGGCGATCGTCGCCGTGCGAGCGCTCTCCGGCGTGCTCCTCGTCCCGATGGTGCTCGCCCCGAGCTTCCTGCTCGCGGGAGCCTTCTACCTCGCCCGCATGCTGCTCCAGCGCGTCGGGCTCCCGCTGCGCCAGTCCTTCACCCAGGACAACGCCGACCCGGCCGAACGGGCGAGCCTCGCCGCGTTGTCGAACCTGCCCGCCCAGGCGACGATGGCCGGGAGCCAGGCCCTGGCGGGCTACCTGTTCGACGAGGTCTCCCTCGCCGCGCCCTTCGAGCTCTCCGCCCTGTTCCAGTGCGCGAACGCCGCCCTCTACGCGCTCTTGTTCACCTGGCGCCCGCCGCGCCCGGCCGGAGACGGCCCGGCAGGCCAAGAAGCTCCCGACGAGGCGGCATCCCCTCCGCCGCTCGCCGAGCCGCTGTAGCGTGGCGACGTGACCGACCAGGACCTGCTCCGGGGCGCCGAGGAGCCGCGCGGAGCCGGCCCCGAGGGCGCCCCGCTCGTCTTCTCCTGCCCTCGTTGCAGCGTCCGGGTGTCCGAGCGCTTCTACGGCCCCTGCCGAGCCTGCCGTGACGAGCTGGCAGAGGTGGTCCGGACCGAGGCGCGCGAGGTACGCGTCGAGGTCTACACCCCGAGGATGCACGTGGTCCCCAACCACGTCGCGACGAACGAGTGAGCCCGATGGCCCAGCGAAGCTCGCCGCCGTTCCGTGGGGACCACGTCGGCAGCCTGCTCAGGCCGCCGAGCCTGCTCGCCGCGCGGGCCGAGCACGAGGCCGGCCGTCTCTCCGCCGAGGACCTGCGCGCCGCCGAGGACTCGGCGATCCGGGAGGCCGTGAGGATGCAGGAGTCGGTCGGGCTGCAGTCGGCCACCGACGGCGAGTTCCGCCGAGCTTCCTGGCACATGGACTTCATCTACCGGCTCGGGGGGATATCCAGGGCAGAGGGCCGGCTCGCGGTCTCGTTCCGCAACGAGCGGGGCTCGATCGAGTTCACCCCGGCAGCCTTGAGAGTCGACGGGCGCATCGAGCTCGCCGAGCCGATCTTCGCCGAGGACTTCAAGGCGCTGCAGTCCATGGTGACGAACGCGGTGCCGAAGCTCACGATCCCCTCGCCGAGCATGGTCCACTACCGAGGGGGCAGGGCGGCGATCGACCCCGCCGTCTACCCCGACATGGAGGAGTTCTGGGCCGACCTGACCGCCGCGTACGCCAAGGAGGTCGAGGCGCTCGGCGCGCTCGGCTGCACCTACCTCCAGTTCGACGACACGAGCCTCGCGTACCTGAACGATCCCGCGCAGCGCGCCTACATCGCCGAGCAGGGCGGAGACCCCGAGCACCAGCACGAGACCTACATCCGGAACATCAACGCCGCGCTCTCCCGCAAGCCCGCCGGAATGCACGTGACGACCCATATGTGCCGCGGCAACTTCCGCTCCTCCTGGGCGGCCGAGGGCGGCTACGACTTCGTCGCGGAGGCGCTGTTCAACGAGCTCGAGGTCGACGGGTTCTTCCTCGAGTACGACGACGCCCGCTCGGGAGGCTTCGAACCGCTTCGGTTCGTCCCGAAGGGCAAGCTCGTCGTCCTCGGGCTCGTGACGACCAAGCGCGGGCAGCTCGAGCGCAAGGAGGACCTCCTGCGGCGGATCGACGAGGCGGCGCGCTTCGTCCCGCTCGACCAGCTCTGCCTCTCGCCCCAGTGCGGGTTCTCCTCGACCCTCGAGGGCAACTTGTTGACCTACGAGGAGGAGGTCGCCAAGCTCCGGCTGGTCGTCGAGACGGCGCGGGAGGTCTGGGGCTGAGGATCCCGGGCCCCCCGGCGGCCCCCGGGATGCCGAGCGGGCGCGCCGGCGCGACCCAGCCTGGCGCGATGGGCCTGCCGCTTCCCGACACGCTCACGCCCTCGAAGCTCGCGAGCTTCGTGAGCTGTCCCCTCTCGTTCCGGTTCGCCTACCTCGACCGCCTGCCGGAGCTGCCCTCGCCGCAGCTCGTCCGCGGCACCCTCGTCCACAGGGTGCTCCAGCTGCTGTTCAGCTCGGGTCCCCCAGACGGCCGCACGCCCGAGCGCGTCAAGGTGGCCTTCGCGGTGACCTGGGAGGCGCTCCTGCCCTCGGAGATCGCCGCGCTCGGGCTCGGGCCGCGCGAGCTCGGGCTGTTCGAGCAGCAGGCCAGGGACCTCCTCGACCGGTACCTCTCGATGGAGGACCCGGCCTCCGTCCATGCGATCGGCATCGAGCTCGACCTGCGCGCCGAGATCGAGGGGATCGAGCTGCGCGGCATCATCGACCGGCTCGACCTCCTCCCGAACGGGGACCTCGCCGTCGTCGACTACAAGACCGGGCGGGCACCGCGACCGGAGCAGACGCGGGCGAGGATGACCGCCCTGCTCTTCTACGCGCTGCTCTGCGAGCTCGCGCTCGGCAAGGCACCTTCCGAGCTGCGGCTCATGTACCTCGGCGACGGCGTCGTCGTCACCGAGTCGCCGACGGAGCAGAGCCTGAGAGGGGTGCGCCAGCGCGCCTTGGCCGTGTGGCGGGCGCTCGAGCGCGCCTGCGGGACGGGGGACTTCCGAGCCCACCCCTCCCCGTTGTGCAGGAGCTGCACCTACCGGCACCTCTGCCCGGCGACCGGCGGCGAGCCCGGCGCCGCGAGCAGGGCCGTGGCGACGGCCGGGTAGTCTGCCGGCCCGATGGTCCTCGACCTCGTCCACAGCTTCGACAAGCGCGTCGAGGGCGTCGTCGCCCCCTGGCGCGGTCGCCCGCTCGCCGACCGCGTCTTCTACACGGCCTCGGCCCTCGGGGACTTCGGGCTCCTCTGGGTCGTGTTCGCGCTGCTCCGGGCCCTTCGAGGGGGGCGGCTGAACGAGCGAGCCGCGCTGCGGGCGGTCGCCGCCACGGGGATCGAGTCGGTGCTCGTCAACGTCGGCCTGAAAGCGCTCCTGCCTCGGGCGCGGCCGGAGGAGCAGCCAGACCACCCGCTCCCGGTGCGCCAGCCCCTCTCGTCGAGCTTCCCCTCGGGGCACGCCACCGCGGCGTTCTGTGGCGCGACGCTGCTCGCCGACGCGGACCCGCTCCTCGCCCCCCTGTACTACTCCTGCGCCGCGGTGGTCGCCGTGAGCCGGGTCCACGTCGGGATGCACCACGCCTCCGACGTCGCCGCAGGGATCGGCGTCGGCCTTGTGCTGGGACGGATCGGGAAGTGGATCGCACCGCTGCAACCCCGTGGACCGAGGAGGCGCTAGATGGACCCCGTGATCGGCATCGTGATGGGAAGCGACTCCGACCAGGAGGTGATGAAGGCGGCGGCGGAGGTGCTCGAGGAGTTCTCGGTTCCCTGGGAGATGCGGGTCATCTCGGCGCACCGGACGCCTGAGGACGCCATCGCCTACGGCAGGGGCGCCCTCGGGCGCGGGCTCAAGGTCATCGTCGCCGGGGCGGGTGGCGCCGCGCACCTGCCGGGCGTGCTCGCCGCGGTCACGCCGCTCCCCGTCGTCGGCGTGCCGATCTCCTTGAAGGTCCTCGGCGGGCTCGACTCCCTCCTCTCCATCGCCCAGATGCCCCGGGGCGTGCCGGTCGCCACCGTCGCCGTCGACGGCGCCCGCAACGCCGGACTGCTCGCGCTGCGAATACTCGGCGTCGGCGACCCCGCCATCTCCGCGGCGCTCCTCTCCTTCCACGAGCGCCTCGCCACCGAGGTGCGCGACCGGGACGCGCGGCTCCGGTCACGGTTGCGCACGGCGACGACGCCGTCGGGCGGATGAGCTCGCTCGCCGAGGTCCTCGGGTTCGCGCCCGGGGCCCGGGTGCTCGTGGTCACCTGCGACGAGCTCGGCTTCTCCCATGCCTCGAACCTCGGCGTCTACGGGGCGCTACGCGGGGGATCGGCGACCTCGGCCTCGCTCATGGTGCCCGCCCCCTGGTCACGAGGCGCTGCGGCGGCCTACAGGGGCGAGGACGTCGGCGCCCACCTCACGCTCAACTCCGAGCTCGACCTGTACCGGTGGGGACCCCTCACCCACTCGCCGTCGCTGCTCGACGGCGACGGAGGCTTCCCGCGCACCGTCGAGGACGTCTGGGCGCACGCCGACGTCGACGAGGTCCGAAGGGAGTGGAGGGCACAGGTCGAGCGGGCGATCCTTTGGGGCTTCGATGTCAGCCACCTCGACGTCCACCTGGACGGTGTGGAGCTGAAGCCGGAGTTCTTCGACGTCTACCTGGAGCTGGCCGAGGAGCTGCGCCTCCCGGTGCGCCTGCCGGGGGTCGAGGAGCAGCGCCGAGTCGGCTTCCCGTTCCGGGAGCTGGCCGCCGAGCGGGGGATCGTGTCCCCAGACCGCGTCCTGCCGCTTCAGGCGCTGCTCGGGCACGCTCCGACGTTGCTCGACGCGCTCGGGTCACTGCCGCCAGGAGTCACCGAGGTCCATGCCCACCCCGCCGTCGACATGCCGGAGCTGCGCGCCTCGGCTCCCGACTGGGAGGAGCGAGTCGCCGAGCACCGGCTCCTCACCTCCGGCGGCAGCTTTTCCGCAGCCCTCGGGGGCGCCGGCGTCCACCTCGTCGGCTACCGGGTGCTGCGACGGGTCATGCGCGAGACCCGCCCGTCACGGTAGATCGGGCGCAGGGCCCGCCGGCGGCGGCCTTCGGGGCGGCCTCGGGGACGACCGGAACCTGCTCGGGACCGGCGGCCGGAGGCTCAGTAGTACCTGGGGACGTACCCTCCTCGGCCCATCGCCGCGCTCTCGAAGGGGTCGATCGACTCGTCGACCCCGCCGCGCACCTCGGTCACCCAATCGAGGCGCTCTCGAAGGAGCCGCTCGACCCCGCCCTGCA
>JAJYNS010000122.1:18246-23871 GCA_021786195.1 Actinomycetes bacterium
ACGACGACGACCCTCGTCGCCTGCCGGACCAGGGCCGCGTTCGTCAGCGCCTCGAGGTCGTTGTGCGTCGTGAAGCCCGCGACGGCGTCGACGCCGTCGACGCCGACGAACGCGACGTCGAGGTTGTAGTCACGGATCGTCCTCTCCGCGATCGGGCCGGAGAGCTCGAAGGAGGCTGAACGCGCCACCCCCCCGGTCAGCACGAGCCTGATGTTGCGACGCAGCGCGAGCTCGGCGCCGACGTTCAGCGCGTTCGTGACCACCGTGAGCTCGGACCGCCCGGCCAGCGCGCGGGCGACCTCCATCGTGGTCGTCCCACCCGTGATCCCGACGACCTCGCCATCTGCCACGAGGCTCGACGAGTAGGCGGCGATGCGCCGCTTCTCCTCGGCCCGGGTGAGGCTCCGGTCGCCGATCGGCACCTCGTAGCCGCGGTCCTTGCGGACGGCGCCGCCATGGGAACGGACGATGACGCCCTCGCGCTCGAGGCGGGCGAGGTCTCGCCGGACCGTCGCCGTCGAGACCTGCAGCGCTGCGACGAGGTCGTCGACGGTGACCCTCGCCTCGCGCTCGACGATCTCCTTGACCGCGCGCAACCGGTCCGCCGGGCGTCGCGCCGACCCGGGCGCGCCGGTTGCCCGCTCCTCGATCCGACGCACGCTCACCGCCACCTCACCGAGGCCTCTCCTGCGGAGACCTCCCCTGCGGCGGCGAGGCGGGAAGTTCCGGCATCGGCTACTTCACGCTCCCTGCGGTGATCCCGGTGACGATCCAGCGGTTCAAGAAGAAGACGATAACCGCGGGGATCGCCACGGCCACTATGGCAGCGGCGTTGATGATCGTGTAGGGGACGTTGCGGCTGTCGATGGCGGCGAGCAGCACGGTCAGGGGCTCCGTGGAGCTGCTGCTCGAGAGCACGAGAGGGAAGATGAACTGCCCCCAGCCGAACAGGAACGTGACGATGGCGGTCGCCGCTATTCCCGGGCGCGCAGTCGGCAGGACCACCCGCACGAACGTCTGCATCGTCGACGCGCCGTCGATCCGTGCCGCCTCCTCCATGCCCGCAGGCAATGAGAGGAAGACGTTGTACATGATCCACAATGCCAGGGGAAGGAACCCCGACGTGTAGACGAAGATGATGCCGACGTAGGTGTCGACCAGCCCGAGGTTCGCCATGATCCGGTACAGGGGGATCAGCGTCGCGTAGACCGGAAGGGTCAGGGTGGCGATCGTCGCATAGAAGATGAGGCCTTTCAGCCGAAAGCGCAGGCGTGCGAACGCGTAGGCCGCGAGCACGGCGATCACGAGGGTGAGCACGGTCGCCCCGGACGCCTCGACCACCACGTTGACGAGCGCCTGGGATATGCCGCCGGCAGCGGCGGCGCTCTCCGGCCCGGCGCCGAAGAGCGCCTGGTAGGCGACGAAGGTCGGATGGTAGGGGAAGAACTGGACGGGAGCCTGCTGCGAGGCGGCATTCGTCGACAAGCTCGTCTTGAGCGCCCAGTAGACGGGGAAGAGCGACCAGAAGATGAGCGCCGCGAACGCGAGGGTGCGGCCGGAGTGCCGCAACGCCCGCCTCACCGGTACTCGACCTTCCGGTAGAGCACCTTCACCACGCCGACCGAGAGCAGAACGGTGGCCACCGTCGCGAGCAGGGAGAGCGCGTAGCCCTGTCCGAAGTTGAGGTTCTGGAAGGTGATGAAGTACGTCGTGCTCATGATCGACGACGCGGTCGTCGCATTCGCGTTCAGCACGTAGACCTGGTCGAAGATGTTGAGCGACATCACGAGAGCCTCGACCGTCGCGATCGCCAGTGCCGGCCGGATGAGCGGGATCGTGACGCTCCGGACCGTCCGGTGCCACGAGGCACCGTCGACGCTCGCGCTCTCGTACAGCTCGTCGGGGATCGACTGCAGCGCGGCGAGCACGATCAAGGCGGCGAGCGGCGTGATCTGCCACGCCTGGACCAGCGCGATGAGCAGGATCGACTCGACCTGCCGTGTGCCGATGAAGAGCTGGTACTGGCCGATGAGGTGGAGGCTCTTCAAGACCGAGTTCACCACGCCGAACGTCGGGTTGTAGATCCAGGACCAGATGACGCCCTCGACCACTCCCGGCAGCGCCCAAGGCAGGACCACGATCGCGAGGATCACCCCCCGCCCGCGGAACGGTCGCTGGAGCAGCAGGCCGATCCCTGTGCCGAGGCACACGGTCAGCGCCACGCCGAACAGCACGTACCAGCCGGTGTTGGCGAAGCTCTGGCGGACCTGGGGGTTGGAGAAGACGGCGGAGAAGTTCCCGAACCCGACGAAGTGGTCGGGTGGGGACAGCGGATCGATGTGGAAGAAGGCCTCGACGACGGTCAGCACCGTCGGATAGATGGCGAGCGCGCCGATGAAGACGACGAGGGGGGCGATCATCGCATAGGGAAGGTACCCGTCCCTCCTCGTCGCGCTCTGCCCCCGGGGGCCCGGCCTCTCCCACCGGCGCCGCCGAGCCTGCGGCTCGAGGGGCAAAGGGCGCGCGGCGGCGTGGTGGAGGTCCTCCGTCTCGCCGGCCGCGCGCCCTCGCACGTCAGCCTCTCAGCGAGGCGACCTGCGCCGCGATCGCCTTGATCGCGCTCGCCACGGACTCCTGGCCGGCCGCCGCGCTGTGGATGTTCGTGTAGACGGCGTTGCTGAACGCCGGGTACCAAGGCGGCGCGCCTGCCGGGAAGATGGCCCTGCTGTGGTGCTCCGCGAGCTGCGCGAGCTCGGCGGCGCCGGGCACCTTGTTCGACTTGACGAGGGCTTCGAGGCCGGCGACGTTCGCCGGAAGGGGAAAGCCGCTGATGACCTTCGAGGGGCCGTTCGCGCCGGCGAAGGCAGCCTGGTTGGCCGGCTCGTCGTACCACTTGATGAACGTCACCGCAGCCTGGACGTGCCTTGCCAGCGCCGGGATGCCGATCCCGTCGGGGTTGGCCAGGTTCGGGGCGGTTCCCCTCAGGCCCGGCGTCGGGATGTAGGCGACGTCCCCGACCACCTTCGAGCTGCTCGGGACGTCGTAGATGGTCCCGATGTCGCCGGAGTAGTCGGAGAACACGCTCGCCGTGCGGTTCTGCGCCTCACCGGAGAAGCCCTGATAGTCCTCGAGAGTGAGGTTCCCCTTCGGCACGAGGCCGGTCTTGTAGGCAGAGACGATCCACTGCATCGCCTTGTAGCCGGCAGATCCGGGCGAGGTGAACTGAGGCTCGTAGGTCGAGCTCAGCACCTGGCCGCCGTAGGCCGCGGTGACCTCGTACCAGTAGGTCGACAGACCCTCGGCCGCGGCAAGAGGGATGTCGAGCGGAGTGCTGACGACGCCCTTCTGCTTCAGCGCCTTCAGGTCGGCGGTGTACTCGGCGAGCGTCGTCGGCATCTTCTTGATCCCCGCGGCCGCGAAGTCCTTCGTGTTCACCGTCGTGACGAGCAATGAGGCGTCGCTCGGCATCCCGAGAAGCTGGCCGTTGCGGATGAAGGAGTCGATCTGGGGATACTGGGCGCGCAGGCTCGGCAGGTCGAAGTACTTGTTCAGCGGCAGGAACCACTTCGTCGAGTAGTACTCGCCGACCTTCGACCAGTCGACGTCCGCCACGTCCGCGAAGTACGTGTGCGCCTCGGCGGCCGCGGCGATCTTGGTCTGCAGGTTGTCCCACTGGATGTAGGAGTAGTTGACCTTGATGCCCGTCTTGGCGGTGAAGGCCTCGAGCATGCTCTTCGGGGGCGCCGGGTAGGCGATCGCGACGTTGATCGTCACGTTCGCCTTGTCGTGGCGACCCGCCGCCGCCGACGCCGACGCCGAGACGGGCCCTCCTCCAGCCGCTAGTGAGATCGCCCCGAGCAACGCGCCAGCCGCGATGCCCATCGAGCCACTGTGTCGTCTCATGGGAAATACCCCCTCTTTCTCTAGTATGAAAGGCTGCAATATGAAAGGTCGCAGGGCCGCGGCGGTTCGGCGCCGCGCGCTTCGGCGCGTCAGTGGAGGTCGCTCGGGTTGCCGTGGGCCTCGATCAGCTCGTCCACGAGGGCCACCGTCTCGTCCGTCGAGAGCTGGGTCGACACCAGCGGGTCGAGCAAAGCCGCCTGGCGGACGAGCTCCTTCCGGTGCTCGAGCACGCCGGTGACCGTGAGCAGCTGGACGTTGATCGCGGTGCGGTTCAGCGCGGCGCACTGCTCGGGGAGCCGCCCGACGGCGCCGGGGACGATCCCCCTCGCGTCGACGAAGCACGGCACCTCGACGCAGCTGTCGTCGGGGAGGTTCGAGACTATGCCGCGCGAGTTCACGACGTTGCCCATGAAACGGTAGGTGGAGCCCGCCTCGATCGCCTCGATGACCCGTGGCGCGTACTCCTCGCTGCGGGGCTCGAGCGGCCCGGCCACCTCGCCGCGCGCGGCGGCTTCACGCTCCGCCGCGAAGTCCCGCTCGAGATCGTCGAGCCGGTAGAGGTACTCGCGTACACGCACGCCGTGAGGCGGCTTCGTGCCCGGCCTCAGGAACCAAGGGAAGTACTCTGCGCTGTGCACGCTGGACTCGCTCACGAAGTAGCCGAACCGACGGAGGAGCTCGAGCCGGACGGCGTCGTCGTGGACCTGCAGGTCGGCCGCCGCCGCGTACGCCCGGAGCTCCGGATAGAGGTCCCGACCGCCGAGGGACAGGGAGAGGATCCACGTCATGTGGTTGATCCCGGCCGCCTGCCACGACAGCGACGACGGGTCCTCGACCCCGAGGTACCCGGCGATGGTGGCAACCGTGTGCTCGGTCCCGTGGCACAGCCCGACGAGCCGCTCGTGCCCGGCTCTCGAGAGTGCCATCACGACCATCGCCATGGGGTTGGTGTAGTTGAGCAACCAGGCCCCGGGCGCCTCGTCCGCGACGGCGCGCGCGATCTCCAGGGCGGGAGGGATCGTCCGCAGGGCTCGGGAGATGGCGCCGATGCCGTGGGTGTCCGCGATCGTCTGGCGCACCCCGAACTTCTCGGGGATGTCGAAGTCGAGGGTCGTGGCCTCCTTGCCGCCCACCTGGATCGTGTTGACGACGTAGTCGCAACCCCGCACGCCCGCCTTGACGTCGGTCGTCGCGGCGACGTCGACCTTGCGCCGAGCGCGGGCGGCGACGAGCTCGACCGCCGCCTTCGCGGCGGCGAGGCGCCCGCCGTCGATGTCGACGAGACTGATCCCGGCGTCCGCGGTCGGCTCCTGCTGGAGCAGATCGCTCACCACCTTCCGGGTGAAGACGAGACTTCCCGCACCGACGATCGCAACCCTTGCCACCTCATGCCTCCTTCGTCCGACCTCGGGAGAGCGGAACGACGCGTGGATCTTCGACCGACGCCAGGGTGATGGCGTCGCGCTGGCGCTCCACCTCGTCGGGATCGACACAGCCGGCGAAGTCGCTCGCCAGGCTCGCGTACGCCCAGAGGACGCCCCGGTGGGCCGAATCGACGAGCGGCAGGCCCTGCTCGAGCCCCGAAGCGAGCCCGGCCACGAGCGCATCTCCGGCGCCGACGGCGTTCCCCGAGCGCGCTCCGTGCGAGATCCACCACGCGGCTTCGGCCGAGCGCACCAGGGCCCCGAGCTCGCCTCGGCTCGCGACGACGGCGCCCGCACC
>JAJYNS010000122.1:24544-74294 GCA_021786195.1 Actinomycetes bacterium
GCCCAGGGCCTCTGCGCCCCGGAAGCGAGCCGCCCCCAGGCCCAGGGCGCCGGCGCCGTAGAGCGACGCGTCACTGCCGTAGCGGGAGAGCTCGACCCGTGGCGGGTAGGGGACAGCCCGTCCCACCAGAGCGGCGACGCGCTCGAGCAGCGAGGAGCCGGAACGCACGTAGCCGCCGCCGAGGACGAGCACCTCGGGATCGAGGGCGATCGCCAGGTTGGCCGCGAGCAGGGCGATCTCGCCCCAAAGCTCCTCGAGGAGAGCGGCCGCCTCGCTCCTGCGCTCGGCGAGCGCGACGAGCCCGGGGAGGTCGAGCGGCTCGCCGAACAGCCCGCTGGCGCGCCTCGCGATGGCGCGGCCACCCAGCCGCTCTTCTGCCGGCGCCCCGCCCTCGGCGGCAAGCTTGGCGTCCTGCCAGCCCTCGAGCAGCCAGTAGCCGATCTCTCCTGCCGCGCCGTGCGCCCCCTCGGGGACCCGGCCGTCGACGACGAAGCCGGCCATGACCCCGGTGCCGAGGTTGAGGTACACGCCGGTCTGGGCGCCTTTCAGCGCACCCCAGCGGAGCTCGGCGAGCGTTGCCGCCCGCACGTCGTTGCCGATCGTGATCTCGAGGTCGGGGAAGGCCTGCCGGAGCGCTTCGGGGATCGCGAGCCGGTCCCATCCGGCGACGTTCGGTGCGAGCTCGGTCCCGTGCTCACGGGTGATCCCCATGGTCGCGACGCCGAGCGCGCCGACCGGGCCGCCGTCGCCGAGCTCCTCGGCGAGCACCGAGCCCGCCAGCGCGACGGCACGGCGCAGCACGTCCTCGGCGCCTTCCTCGGCCCTGGTGGCCTCGCTGCGCCGGCGCCGCAGCACCCCTGGTTCCTCCACCACCGCCGCGGCGAGCTTCGTGCCGCCGAGGTCGAGCGCGAGGACGGCGCGCGCCGGACCGGTCATCGCATCGTTCCTCCTCCGCCGTCGAGGACGATCGAACGGGTGAGGAAGCGCGGCGAGTCCGGGTCGAGGCCGCGCAGGTCGGCGAGGTGGCCGGCGACTCTGTGCACCCGGACCAGCTCCGCGAGCGGGTCGCCCGCGCCCCGGACGAGGCGCGCCCCGGTCGCGACCACCTCGTCGTCGATCGAGGGCTCCTCGGCGTCGAGCACCCAGACGAGGGTGTGGGGGCCGATCGCCGCGATCGGCCCGTGGCGCAGCTCTCGGGTCGGGTACGCCTCGGTCCAGGCCCCGACCGTCTCCCGCAGCTTCAGCGCCGCCTCGCGGGCGATCGCCGCGCTGTGGCCCCGACCGAGGAACACGAACTGCCTCACCACGTCGACCTGCTCCGGCACCTCGAGCTCGAGCGCGAGCTCGGCCCGCCGGGCGGAGGCCTCGACGTCCCAGCCGAGGTGACCGAGGAGCATGGCGAGCACGGTCGTCGCGAAGCGGGTCTGGACGACGGAGCGCTCGTCCGCCCAGGCGAGCACGATCCGGTCAGGGACGAGCCGGGCCAACCTCCCGTCCTCCACCGCGGTGATCGCGAGCAGCGGCGTGCTCGGGGCCAGGGCTTCCAGCGCGTCGAGCAGCTCGGTCGTCGTCCCCGACCGGCTGATCGCGACCGCCAGGTCGTAGCGGCGCGACAAGGGCATCTCCGAGGGCGTGAACGCGTCGGTCTCCCCGAGCCCGGCGGACTCCCGGTAGGCGGCCACCGCCTCGGCGACATAGAGCGAGGTCCCGCAGCCGAGGAGCACGACTCGGGCGCCCGGGCGCGGGAGGAGCGACGGCTCCGCCCGAGCAAGCGCAGCTCCCCGGCGCCAGAGATCCGGCTGGCTGAGCACTTCACGCGCAAACTCGCTCATATCAATCACTTATACTCCGGCTCTCTGAGTGAGTCAATCGCTCAGTGCCCGTCGTACTCACCCATGACGAGGAGGGCCTCTGCAATGGGCCTGGCGAGAACCGGAGAGCTCCTGGAGGCGGCACGAGGCGCCGGGGGCGGGCTCGGCGCGTTCAACGTCGTCGGCCTCGAGCACGCGGAGGGCATCGTCGCCGGCGCGGAGCGCCTGGGCAGCGCCGTCGTCCTCCAGGTGAGCGAGCGCACCGTCCGCTTCCACGGGGAGCGGCTCCGGCCGATCGCCGACGCCTGCCTGGCGCTTGCTCGCGCCGCGGCCGTGCCCGTCTCGGTGCACCTCGACCACGCCACCACGCCCGAGCTGTGCGAGGAGGCGATGGCGCTCGGCCTCAGCTCGGTCATGTTCGACGGCTCCGCCCTCGACTACGAGGCCAACGTCGCGGCCACCGCGGCGGTGGTGGCGACCGGCCATCGTCACGGCGTCGCCGTAGAGGCCGAGCTCGGTGAGGTCGGAGGGAAGGACGGCGTGCACTCGCCAGGCGCCCGCACCGATCCCGGCGAAGCGGCGCGCTATGTGGAGGCGACCGGCATCGACGCGCTCGCGGTCGCGATCGGCAGCTCGCATGCGATGCTGCGCAAGGAGGCCGTGCTCGACTTCGAGTTGCTCGAGCGCCTCCGGTGCGTGCTGCCGGTGCCACTCGTCCTGCACGGGTCCTCGGGCGTCGCCGACGGCGACCTCGAGCGCGCCGTGCGGTCGGGGATCGTCAAGGTGAACGTCGGTACCGAGCTCAACAAGGCGTTCACCGACGCATGCCGGACGACGATCGCCCCGACCGAGGTGGTCGACCCCCGCCGCTATCTCGACGCTGGCCGCACGGCGGTCGCCGAGTCGGTCGCCCGCGTGCTCAGGGTCATCGACCGGGCCCGGCGGGCACCCGGGCCGGACGAAACGGCCTGACCGGATCGGACCGGCCGCCTCCGGGGCGGGTCCTCGACCCCCGCTTGCCGCAGCGCTCGGGCGGCCTGGTCGTGACGCGAGCGGCTCGGTGCGGCCGGGTACCGGCGCCGGAGACGTCGATTTTGCGTGAGCCGCCGATCCGATGTGAGATCGAGGCACGAACCCGCCGCCAGCGCAAGCTTCGCAGACGATGCCGCCGGCCGTCGCCGGGGAAGAGGTGAGACGGTTGGAGCAGGCCCTGGACGTGATCCGCACGGGCCGAGTCGTCGCGGTCCTGCGCGGGGAGGACGGGACGCGCCTCGCGGCGGCCGCCGAGGTCCTCGTCGAGTCCGGGGTGCGCGCGGTCGAGTTCTCGCTCACGACCCCAGGCGCCCTGGAAGCCCTCGAGCGCTACAGCCCCGGCGCGCCGGCGCGGGCCTGCGTCGGCGCGGGCACCGTGCTGAGCGCCGCCCAGGCGAGGGAGGCCGTGGCGCGAGGCGCCCGCTATCTCGTCACTCCGGCGCTCGCCCCCGAGGTCGTCGCGGCCGGGGCCGAGATGGACGTCCCCGTGGTGTGCGGCGCCCTCAGCCCGACGGAGATCCTCAGCGCCTACACGGCCGGGGCAGCAATCGTCAAGGTGTTCCCGGCCTCGCTCGGCGGGCCTGGCTACCTGCGGCTCCTGCGCGACCCGCTGCCGAGGATCCCGCTCCTGCCCACCGGTGGGATCGGCATCGAGCAGGTCCCCGACTACCTCGCTGCGGGCGCGGTCGCCGTCGGCATGGGGGGAGCGCTCCTCGGCGACGCCGCGCTCGGCGGCGACCTGGCCGAGCTCGGGCGACGGGCCCGGCGGCTGGTGAGCCTCCTCGGCGAGGCGGGTGCAGCAGCATGACCGACCTGGTCGCGGTCGGTGAGACCATGGCCTTGCTGTCCAGCCCTCGAGTCGGGCGACTGCGCGACATGAGGAGCCTGTGCCTCTCGGCGGCGGGTGCCGAGTCGAACGTCGCCATCGGCATCGTCCGCCTCGGCTACCGGGCAAGCTGGATCGGGCGCGTCGGTGACGACGAGTTCGGCGAGCTGATCC
Organism: Actinomycetes bacterium; assembly: GCA_021786195.1. Classification (GTDB taxonomy): domain Bacteria; phylum Actinomycetota; class Acidimicrobiia; order Acidimicrobiales; family Bog-793; genus JAKAOD01. The sequence goes on from JAJYNS010000122.1 coordinate 28,388, forward strand.
TCGCCGCCTTGCGCGCCGAGGGCGTCGACGCCTCGCGAGCCGTCACCGACCCGACTGCCCAGACGGCGCTCATGGTGAAAGAGCGCCGCGCCCCGAACGTCGTGCGTGTCTCCTACTACCGCCGCGACCAGGCGGGCTCTCGGCTGCGCCCGGAGGACCTCGACGAGGACCTGATCGCCGGCGCGCGTCTTTTGCACCTGTCGGGGATCACGCTCGCGCTGAGCGCCTCGGCCCGTGCCGCCACCCGCCGCGCCGCGCAGCTGGCCCGTGCCGCCGGGGTGCCGGTGTCCTTCGACTTCAACTACCGCTCCGCGCTGTGGGGCCGGGCCGAAGCCGCAGAGGAGCTCGCGGCCATGGCCCACCTCGCCGACATCGTCTTCGCCGGGGAGGAGGAGCTCGCGATCCTCGCCGCCGACGGCCCGCTCGCCGGCGCGCAGCGTCTCTCGGGCGGGGGCGAGCGCACCGTCGTCGTCAAGCGGGGCGGGAAAGGCGCGCTGTCGGTCGGCGAGGACGGCGTGCACGAGGCGCCGGCCCCGAGCGTCCCGGTCGTCGACCCCGTCGGTGCGGGTGACGCCTTCGTGGCAGGCTACCTCGCCGCGCTGCTCGACGGGCTCGACGCCGCCGGCCGGCTCGCCTTCGGCTGCTCGACGGGGGCCTACGCGGTCACGATGCTCGGCGACTGGGAGGGCCTGCCGACCCGCGACGACCTCGAGCTGATGCAGCAGCCCGAAGGGACCACGTTGCGGTGAGCAGCGCCCGCCGGCACGCCGCTTGCCAGGATGCGCCTGCTCGCACCGCCCACGCTGACCACGGTCGCGCCGACCACCCCGTCCGCGCCGGGTCCCTGGGCGCGTCGAGCTCGAGCCTCGTGCACGCCTGATGTCGTCCCTGCTCGCCTTCGCCGGCGCTCCGAGCGCGACGGTCAGCTTGCGCATCCTCCTCGGGGGCATCCAGACCGGTCCGCTCGATCTCCTCGGCGACGCCCTCGAGGCGACCGCGGTCGGCCTCTACCTTCTCGGGCGCAACCGGCTCGGCCGCCGGGGCCGCAGCTGGCCGAGATGGGCCACCGCGGCGTTCGTCGCCGGCGTCGCCGTCGTCTGGATCGCCATCGGATCGGGCCTGGCGGCCTATGACGAGGTGAACGTGACCATGCACGTCGTCCAGCACGTCCTGCTGATGATGGTCGCGCCGCCCCTCCTCGCGCTCGGCAAGCCGGTGACGCTCGCGCTGCAGGCCTCGAGCAGGCGCCGCCAGGTGCAGATCCTGAAGGTCGTCCACAGCTTCCTCGCTACGGCGCTCACGTTCCCGATCGTGGCGTGGGCCGTCTACTACACGACGATGTACGCCTTCTTCCTGACGCCCATCTATCCGTACTCCGTCGCCCATCCGCTGTTCCACGACGCCACCCACCTCTGGTTCCTCGCCGTCGGGCTCCTGTACTGGTCGCCGATCGTCGGGCTCGACCCGTCGCGCTGGCGCATGTCCTTCCCGGCGCGCCTCGGGTCGCTCTTCCTCGGCATGCCCTTCGAGGCCTTCCTCGGCATCAGCATCTCGGAGCTGCCGAAGCCGATCGCGCCGATCAACACGCTCGCGAACACCCACGCCGCTGGGGACACCTTCTGGATCCTCGGGATGATGGTCACCGGTCTCTGCCTCGGGGTCATCGTGCTCCAGTGGTTCCGCCAGCTCGATCGCGAGGCGGCTCGCGAGGACCGACGCACCGAGCAGGCGACCGCAGAGAACCGGGCGAGAGCCCAGGCCCTCGGGCTCGGCGAGCTGCCTGAAGGGGTCACGGTGCCCTGGTGGCGCCTCGACGAGCTCGAACGGCAGCACTCAGGCAGCCCGACCCGGGGCCGAGGCGAGGGTCGAAGGTGAGGACCCCTCCTGTGCCAGACGACCGGCCGGACGCGGAGATCCGGCGCCGCTCCCCGCCTCGCGACCGGCCGACGCCGCTCCTGCGCGCCCTGGCGAGCGCGGCGACGGCCAATGCCTTCGGGGTGATCGTGCTCGGAAGCATCGTGCGCGTCAGCGAGTCCGGGATGGGATGCATCAGCTGGCCACTGTGCAACGGTCACATCGGCCCGATCGACAGCTTCCACCCGCTGCTCGAGCAGGTGCATCGTTACGCGGTCTCGCTTCTCGTGGTGCTGGTGGTCGCGACCCTGGTGCTCGCCTTGCGCGAGGCAGGGCGCTTCGTGTCCCGTGCCGCGCTCGTCGCGGCCTTGCTCCTCCTCGTCCAAGCCCTGCTCGGCGCGATCACGGTGTGGACCCACAACGCGCCGGTGACGGTCGCGCTCCACATGTGCTTCGCGGAGCTGCTCCTCGGGACGCTCGTCGCGGTGCTCGTCGGCGTCTGGCGCGGCGCTCGAGGTTCCGAGGGCGTCTTCGCCGCAAGCCGCTCCTTGCTCGACGCGGCTCCCGGCACGGCGCCAGCACGGGCCGCACCCGGCAAGCATCCGGGGATGCTTGCCGTATGGGCCGTCCTCGCCATGCTCGCGGTCTTCGCGTCCGGCACGGCCGTGGCCGACGGCGGGGCGAGCGGTGCATGCCGGTCCTGGCCGGTCTGCAGGCCCGACGGGCACCCGGCGCACCTGGTCGCGATCCAGTACGTGCATCGGGGAATGGTCCTCCTGCTCTCGGTGCTGCTCGTCGCGCTGGTCCTCCGGGCGTGGCGCTCGTGGCGTGGCCTGCTGGCCCGAGGGCTCGCGGCCGGCGTCGCCGTGCTCCTTGCCGCGCAGGTCGCGGCCGGGGCGGTGGACGCCGTGATGGGAGCACCGGAGGTCGCCCAAGACGTCCATCTCGGGCTGGCGAGCGCGTTGTGGTCGTGCCTGGTCGCGCTCGTCGTCCTGGCGTGGAGCGCCTCTCGTCCCGCCCTCTCGCTCCCGACGCTCCTCGAGCCGTTGCCGGCAAGCCGGAGAGGGCGGACACCGGCCCCCTGAGGCGGACCCAGGCCGATCGCACCGGCTCGGACCAGGAGGACGGCGCGAGACGCCTCGGCCTGCCCGGCCCTTCGCGAGGCGATCGGGGCCGACCGACGGCTGGGCAACGTCGTCGTATCGGTGATCCGGCACCCAGGGGACGCCGGGGACGCCTGGGGCCAATAGCCGGGAGCCAAAGGCGCGCTAGCGGCCGACTACCTCCTTGCTCAACCCCGACGCGGCCGACAGCTGCGGAGCGGGGACGGCTATCGGAGCTTGCGCGCCCCCTTGGTCGCCGAGCAGGTAGGCGACGACGTCTGCCGCCGACCAGGCGCCGTGCTCGCCGAGCACCCTGACCAGACGGTCCAGGTCGTCGCCCATCGTCACGACCGGGGGCTCGGGCCCCGCGGCCCGCTGCTGGCCGAGCCCGGCGGTCGACAGCAGCGCGTTGCACAGGCAGATCCGCCCGGCCGTCTCCGCGCGGCTCCCGCCTTTTCTCAGGTACGCGCCGACGGGCTCGCTCGGGCAGCGGTAGCCGATCCCTCCGTCGGGGCGAAGGTAGGGAGTCCTGAGCAGCCCGACGTCGCAGCGTCGACGTCGTGCGGAGTAGACGGCCGGGTCCGAGAGCGTCCCGCCCAGCTGGAGCACCTTGAACGGGTAACCGCTCGGGGAAGCACGGCCGTCGGTGAGGACCTCCGTCTCGCCGGAGCGAGAGGAGGCGAGCACCCGCTCCCTCAGGTCGGGACTGAGGCCGGACTCCAGGCAGAGCGCGAAGGCGGTCCCGACCTGGATGCCCGCCGCGCCCGAGGCCCGTGCCCGAACAAGCCCCTCCGGCGAGGCGCAGCCGCCCGCGAGCCAGAACGGCAGCCCCAGTGCCGCGATCTTCCCGAGATCGACCTCGTCCCGCTCGCCGTAGAGGGGCTGGCCGCGCTCGTCCGACGTCGCGGGTCCCCTCGGCGGCGCGTTGTGACCACCGGCGCTGTGGTGCTCGACGACGAAACCGTCGGGCCGAGTCGCCGGGTCCTTCGCGAGGAACGAAGCCAGGGTGCTGGACGAGACGACGGCGACAAAACCTGGCCGGGCGAGGCCAAGGCGGCGGCCGACGACGTCCGGCGGCCTGAAGCGCACGGCGTGACTCTCTCCGCCCGACGCGCCTGCCACCTCGATCCGATAGCTCACCTCGTCGCCCAGGGCAAGCTTGTCGAGGAGCCGGGGCAGCGCCGCCGGGATCCCCGCCCCCATGAAGACGTAGTCGACGCCCCCGAGCATGGCGCCGTAGAGCGCATCCGGCGTGGGCAGCTGGATCTTCTCCAGGTAGTTGATCCCGATCGGCCCGTCGTGGCCGATCTTCGCGAGGTGCACCTCCGCGAAGTTCGCAAGGACCGTGAGCTCCCGCAGCGCCTGAGGCGACTGGAGAAGGAACATGGGAACGTCCCGGTAGGGCTGTCCCGACGCCCGCCCGCCGGGCAGGAACCACCGACCCAGCACGCGTTCTGCCAACGTCGGCTCGGGGAACGCCGCGTACGCGCGGCGGAGGTGCCCACCCGGGTCACCGTCGCCCAGGCGTCGCGCATGGACCGTCTCGAGCGCCGTCCCCGACACCACACCGAGCTGCCCGAGCCGCGCCACGGCGCGGGCGAGGCGCCATCCAGAGATGGCGACCCCCATCCCACCTTGGATCACCGCCGGCAGGCGCGCAGGCCTGTCGGACCGGAGACCCATCGGCGGCCACGTTAGCGCCGATCTCGGCGCAGCTAACCCTCGAGCCTCTGTCTCCCCGCTCACCCGATCAAGCTATGACGCTGGCTCGACGGCATGTGCCGACGACGGCTCCACCGGCGCGGCCAGCCCTACCGCGGCCAGGACACCGCCGTCCACCCGCAGCTCGGTGCCGGTGATGAAGGAGGCAAGCGGGCTGACGAGGAACAGGCAGGCGTCGGCGACCTCGCCCGGGCGGCCGACCCGCCCGAGCGGGTGACCCCGCCCCCACTCGAGGACGACCGCGTCGGGATCGTCAGGACGAATGGACGCCGCCGACGCCCGCAGCATCGGCGTGTCGATCGACCCTGGCAGCACGACGTTGACCCGGATCTGCTCTGGGGCATGGTCGACGGCCATCGCGCGGGTCATCGCCACGATCGCGCCCTTGCTCGCGGTGTACGCGACGACGTTCTCCTGGCTGGCAGTCGCCTGGCAGGACGAGACATGCACGATCGAGCCGCCACCGCGTCGGCGCAGGAGCGGCAGGGCGTGCTTGTCCATGAGGAACATGCTCTTGACGTTGACGGCGAAGACCTCGTCCCAGGTCTCGACGCCGGTGGTCTCGACCGTGCCGTAGCGCTGGATGCCGACCGAGCTCACCAGCGCGTCGAGGCCGTCATGGCGCTGCGCGAACCCCCGGTAGAACTCGGCGACGGCAGCGGGGTCCGACGCGTCGAGCACGCTGCCCCGCACTCGAAGCCCCTCAGCCGCGAGCTCCTGGACCGTCGCCTCGACGCCGGGCCCGTCTACGGCGACGAACTCGACGGTGGCGGCGTGCCGGGCGAAGCACTCGACGACCGCCCGCCCGATGCCGGACGAGCCGCCGGCCACGAGCGCCACCTTGCCGGCGAGGAGCGGCCAGTCCGTCGTGTCGCTTGCCACGGTTCCTCCTCTCTGTGACGGCCACGGGCGATCCCGGAGCCGGACGCGTCCTGCCGGCCGAGGGGTTGATCTCGTGGTCGAGGTGGGCGCCCGCGCCAGCGGTCGGGGGTCGACCCGGCGCCGGTCTGCGATGGCCCCGCCGACCTCGAGCGACCGCCCAACGGTTATCGAGGCACGCGCCGAACAAGCAGCTCGCACCGTACCAATCCCCGAGGGCAGTGTCCACGCCTCACGGGCCGGGCCAACGCTCCGAGGCCCCGGAGCTCGGGGTGGGCCGGCATGCGGCGGTGACGGCGCCCCGAGCGGCGCAATCGCGGGCCTGGCTCGGGCGAGGGCGCGACGGCGCCCGGGGCGGGGACGCTCGGCGGATCGCTCGGGGCGCCGCGACCGAGGCCGCAGTCGCCGCGGCGGCGTTGCCGAGGGCGATCCCCCATCCCACCGGGCCCATCGGGGTGCAGCCGAAGAACCGGCTCACGACCGGCGTCTCGACGACCGCCACGAGCAATGCCGCCGAGGCGGCCGTCGACGCCAGCACGAGCGGGCTGGTGCCCCCGACGATCGCCGTCTGCCCGAGCTGAGTGCCGACCAGGGCCACGAGCGCGGCGGTGCTGGCACGCCTCGAGCGACCGGTCGCCTTCGCGACCAACCACCCTCCGGTGGCACCGGCCGCCGTCACCGTGGCCCGCAGGCCGACCTGCCGGGCGAGCGCGCCACCGAGCGAGGCGTCGGGCCCTTCCCGGAGGAGCTCCTCGAGCGAGCGCCTCGGGGGCGGCCGCAGCGCGATCGTCATCGCCGGCACCATGTCGGTCAGGAGGTTCACGAGCAGCAGCTGGCGGGTGCCGAGCGGCGACGCTCCCGCGATCGACGTCGAAGCCAGCACGAAGCCGACCTCGCCGAGGTTCCCCCCGACGAGGATGGCGAGCGCGTCGCGGACGGAGGCCCACATGGCCCGGCCCTCGACGATCGCGTCCGTGATCGTCTCGATCCGGTCGTCGAGCACCACGAGGTCCGCGGCCGCCCGGGCCGCAGGGGAGCCATGCCCGCCGAGCGCGATGCCGGCGTGGGCGAGGCGGATTGCCGGCGCGTCGTTGGCACCGTCGCCGGTCATGGCGACGGTCCGCCCGACGCGCTGGTAGGCGCGCACGATCCGGGTCTTGTGCGCCGGGGTGACCCGGGCGAAGACCGTCGCCCCGGCCAGGGTGGCGTCGAGCGTCGTGTCGTCCCAGGAATCGAGCTGGGCGCCGGTCACCACCGCCGCTCCGTTGAGGATCCCGAGCTCCTCGGCGACGGCCGACGCGGTCGAGGGGTGGTCGCCGGTGATCATCACGACCGAGACGCCCGCGGCGCGCAAGCTCGCGACCGCGGCGGCGGCCGTCGGGCGCACCCCGTCCGCCAGACCGAGGAAACCCAGCAGCTCCATCCCCGAGACGCCCTCGTCGCCCAGCTCGGCACCCGAGGGGGCGGGGCCTTCCGCGACGGCGAGCACCCTCGAGCCCTGACGAGCGAGCCGCTCGACGCAGGCCTCGAGACGGCCCCGGGCGCGGCGGTCGAGTCGGACCGGGCCGTCGGGTCCGCGCCAGGTCGAGCAGCGCGGGAGCACGATCTCCGGCGCGCCCTTCACCGAGACCCTCCGCCCGAGCAGGCTGTCGCCGACGACTGCGTGGTACCCCCGGGCGGGCTCGAACGCGAGCTCGCCGAGCATCGTCCAGCCGCCGAGGAAGTCCTGCGCGCTGACGCCGGCGGCGGCGCCTCCCTCGACCACTGCCCGATCGGTGGCGTGGGGCAGGTCCTCCTCGCCTGTCGGGATCGGGCTGGCCCTAAGCGCTGCGGCCAGCACTCGCTCGGACCTGGAGGTGAGCCGGGCCACCGGTTGCACGCGATCGCCGTCCGACACGCCCTGGAGGACGATCCTGCCTGCCGTGAGGGTGCCCGTCTTGTCGAAGCACAGCACGTCCACCCGGCCGAGGGCCTCGATCGTCCTCGGGTCTCGAACGAGCACGCCCCGCCGCGCGAGCCGTCGCGCCGATGCGAGCTGCGCCACGGTCGCAAGGAGGGGAAGACCCTCGGGAACGGCCGCGACCATGAGGCTGACGCCCGAGGTCACCGCGACGCCGGGGGAGCGACCTCGCAGGAGGCCGACGGCCGCGACGGACGCGCCGCTGGCCACCGAGGCGGGCACAGACGCCTTCATCAGGGAGCCCAGTCGAGACTCGACCCCGCTCGGAGGAGGCTCCGGCGCGTCGGCCAGGCTGCGACCGACCTCGGTCTGCTCCCGCACGGCCACGACGACGGCGAGCGCGGTCCCGGTCACGACGACGGATCCTTCATAGAGCATGCAGGTTCGCTCGGCGAGGCTGGTCCCCTCGACGGGCTGGCGCTGCTTGGCCACCGGCAGAGACTCTCCGGTGAGGGCGGACTCGTCGACCTCGCACCCGAGGGCCTCGACCACGCGGCAGTCGGCCGGGACGACGTCACCGGCCTTGAGCTCGAGCACATCGCCGGGCACGAGCTCGGCTCGCTCCCTCGGCACGAGCCGATCTCCCCGGCGCACGTCGACCCGGGTGGTCGTCGCCTGCACGAGCCGGCCGATCGAGACGTCGGCCCGCAGCCGTTGGACCCCCCCGATCAGCGCGTTGGCGGCGGTGACGCCGGCCACCAGACCGGCGTCGGCGACCGAGCCCACGGCGGCGGCCATCCCGGCCCCGACCAGCATGACCGGCGTGAGCGGGTTCGCGAGCTCGGCGATCACGGCCCGAGCGAGGTTCGTGCGGGCTGGTCCCTCGACGGGCAGCACCGCGTGGCGGCGAGCCGCCTCGGCGTTCGACAGCCCCCCTGCAGAGGAACCGAGCAGCCTCGAGACCGCCTCGGCGTCCATGGCGTGCCACTCCACCTCGGTCACCGGCGTCAGCGCCGGCCGCCGCCCGAGCGAGGCCGCGGCCATCGTGCCCGTCGCCTGGGCGGTGAGCGAAGCCAGGTTCACCGGGACCGCCGCTCGCCGCGACGCGCTCGAGCCGGGGCCGAGCAGCGACCAGGTCGCGCCGGCGGCGAAGCCGGCGGCCGAGAGTCCCACGCTCCAGCGACTGACCCGGCGAGCCACCTCGAGCGACTGGACGACAAGGTGGGCCTGGGCAAGTCCCGGGCGCGTGAGCAGCGAGGCGCCCCAGGGGGGATGGGGCCCGTGCCCGGACACGCCGATCCCGACGTCTGCCGCTCGCAGCGCGGCGTGGGCGGCGCCGCCGGACACGAGCAGCACGCCGAGACCTTCTGCCTGGAGCGACCTCACCGAGCGCGCGAGCGCGTTCCCCCCGGGGACCACCTCATCTGCTCGAATGCGCGCCCCGATCCCGCTGCTCTTGCCGGCGACGACGAGGCGAAGGCCGAGGCGCCGCACCAGCTGGGCAAGCGGCTCTACCAACGGGTCGATCTCCGCCTCGAGCGTGACGACGCCGACGAGGCGCCCCGAGCGGGAGATGCCGAGCGTCCGGGGGTCTTCTCGGGATCCCCTGCCCGTGCGCGGCCCGGGAACGGCGCCGGACCCGCCGTCGCCCGCCTCCAGGGGCCCGACCGACCATCCCCCGCGGCGCGCTCGACGCCCGGGGAGCGCGGGATCGACGAGCGCGAGCGCCCTCGCCCGGATCGTGGCGACGTCGGTCCCCCCGATCGCCCGCACGCGGCGGACGACCATTCGACCCGAGGTGAGGACGCTGGCGTCCAGCACGACTGCGTCGACCCGGTCGAGCCGTCGCAGCGACGTCCGGTCGAGGACGACGACTTCACGGTCTGCGAGCTCGCGGCCCAGGTGCGCCGCGAACGCCTCGCGACCGTGCCGTGCCGCCTTCGGAACTGCCGCCGTCAGCACCCCCCCGGCCCGCCGGGCGCTCCCCGTCACGGCGAGCGCCGCGCCCGCTCCGAGGAGGCTGAGCGCGGCCGCGCCGTCGGCGTAGGACTCGACGGGGCCGGACCGCAACGCGCGCCGACGCGGCGGCACCGCCACCGCCGGCACGCGTTCGGGCGTCGGCGCCCCGCAGAGCTCACCTTCCTGGCGCTCCCAGGCCCGGCGGCTCGTGCGCAGCTCGCCGAGCTGGTTCACCCGGTGCGTGAGGTCGGCCACCAGGGAGAGCGGGCCCTGGGTGAGCGCCTGGACGAAGGCGCTCGTCACCCCGAGCCCGAGATCCGTGAGCGTCACCCCCACGTGATGCTCCAAGAACCCCCGCACTCGGGGCTCGTTCTCGACGAGCGAGACGAGCGACCCGAGCTCGACCGGGACGGGAGCCGCCCGCAGGAACTGGCCGAGCATGCTGCCTCCGAACGCCGCCACGTCGGCCGCGACGGATATGGCCTGCCGGCGCAGCGGCTCGACGTCCCCGGGGTGCTCGGGGCGGCCGTGGGGGAACCGCTCGTCGTCGACGTCGTGGGCCTCCTCGACGGCTTCCACGACGTCGACGAGGTCGTCGACCGACGGTCCGTCGGGGTCGAACGCGACGATCACCCGGCCCGTGACGACGTTCACCTGCGCCCAGTGCACGCCCTCGGCGGCGTGCAACGCCCGCTCCACGTCCCTCGCCAGGTCCTTCCGCCCCGGGAGATGGACGCCCCGAACCTCGATGTGCGCCTTGCCGTCGGCCGCCCAGACCCGACGGCGCCGGCGGTCCGGGCCCAGGCGGGCGAGCGTGCCGGCGAGCACTGCGCCGGGAACGGCGGCGCCCGCACGGAGCAGGCCGACCGGGTTCACCGGGACGAGGTCACCGATCCGACCGACCCGTCCTGCTCGATTCGCCCCGTCGCCCGAGGGGCGAGCCGGCGGGTCTGCCCGGCTGCGTCACCTGCCGCGGTGCCGGGCGATCGCCACACCCATCCCGATGAGCAGCCCCAGGGGCAGGTCCACTGCGCCGAGCGCGACCGCTGCGGCGAGGCCGCCGCAGAACGCGAGGTTCATGGCCGCCTCGGGCACATGGACATGGACGACGGGCACCACGAAGTCACCGTCGGCGCGGTGATCGACCGGTTCGTGCGAGGTCGCCCCCGCGCTGCGTGCGCTTGTCGGCATGGTTCCTCCACCTCGTCCACCCGCCCCGGCGGGTGAGCCTATTCCCGATGTCGGCCCGGACGACCGTCGGCCGGGCGCCTGCCGGGCCGTCGGGAACGGGAGAGGAGGGACCCGGCAGACCTTCGGCACCGGGCGGCGAGCCCGAGGTCGGCGATTTGATCCTCGCGTGCAACATCTCGCCCGCCTGCGCGCGCGTCGAGGACCAGCGTCGTTAGGCTGCGAGCATGGCGAAGAAGGATCCAACAGTCGCCGGGGCGGCCGTCGGCGGCGCCATCGGAGCAGGCATCGGAGCCGCCCTCGGCGGGCCGGTGGGAGCGGTGATCGGCGCGGCGATCAGCACGTTCATCGGCCATCGAGTCGCCGCGCAGCTGCAGAAGTAGGCGGGGCCGTCCCCTAACAGTCCGCTAACGCGCGCCGGCGGCCTTCCCCTGTCCCGCTGCCACCCCGCAACCTAGGATGCCTGCGTGCAGCTCGTGATCCTCGCCGCGGGCCACGGCCGGCGCTTCGGCGGCCTGAAGCAGCTCGCCCCGGTCGGACCCGGCGGTGAGGCCATCATGGACTACACGGCCCTTGCCGCGCAGGCCTGCGGGTTCTCCGGGATCGTGCTCGTCGTGCGAGAGGAGATCCGCGCGGAGGTCGCGCAGCACGTCCGCCGGCGCTGGCCCTCGGGCCTTCCGGTCGAGTACGTCTGCCAGCCGCCGGTCCCCGGCACTGCAGCGGCACTGCTGTGCAGCCGGCCGGCCGTCACCGGGCCCTTCGGCGTCGCCAACGCCGACGATCTCTACGGCGAGGCGGCGCTCCGCCCCATCGTCGAGCTGCTCGCCAGCGGGACGGACTCCAGCCCCCATGTCCTCGTCGCCTACCACCTGTCCCAGACCGTGCTGACAGCTGCCACCGTGACACGAGGGCTGTGCGAGCTCGGCGGGCGCACGCTGCTGCGCCGGGTCGCCGAGCACAGGGTGACCCGGAGGGACGACGGGAGGTTCGACGCGGTGCCGCTTGCCCAGGCCGCCCCGCCTGAAGGGCCGAGGTCGGACCTCGCTCGACCGCTGCTGCTCTCGGGTGAGGAGCTCGTGTCGATGAACCTCTTCGGCTTCCGACCACGCCTGTACGAGGAGCTGGACGACGCGCTCCGCCGCTTCGACCCCGAGACCGCCGAGCGACCCGAGCTCCTCCTCCCCGACGTCGTCGGCAGCCTCGTGGCCTCCGGAAGCGACCAGGTGGCGGTCGTGACCACCGAGAACCGCTGCATCGGCATCACCCACCGAGAGGACGTCACGCTCGTGCGCGAGGAGATCGCCCGGGAGAGCGCGCACCTCGACGCGCTGCGCGCCGCTCGGGGCTGAGCAGGGGCGACCGGGAAAGGTTCGCGACCGGCCCGCACCTGCGCCGGTACGCTTCGGTCGTGAAGAGCCGCTCGGCTTCGAGCGCACGGCGCCGCGCAAGGTCCTTCACCCTGGCGCTCGGCATCAACCTCGGCGTCGCCCTCGCCGAGCTCTTGGCGAGCGCCGCCGCCCACTCCGCCTCCCTGCTCGCCGACGCCGGGCACGACGCGGCCGACGCCGGAGGACTGGCCGTCGCCCTTGTCGCCGAGCGGCTCGCGAGGCGCTCGCCGACCGAGGAGCGCTCCTACGGCTACCACCGGGCCACGATCGTCTCGGCGCTCGCCAACGTGGGGCTGCTGCTCGTCGTCGCCGCCCTTGTCGCAGCCGAGGCAGCCTCGCGGCTCGGGCACCCCGGCCACCCCGACGGCGCGGTGATCGCCGGCGTCGCGGGCGGGGCGGCCCTCGCCAACGGCGCCGGCGCGCTCGTGCTGGGTGACCGCTCTCGCAACCTCAACCGCCGGGTCGCGGCGCTCCACCTCTGGAGCGACGCGGCGAGCTCGCTCGGGGTCCTCCTCGTCGGCGTCGTCGTCGCCGCGACCGGTCGCCTCGCGGTGCTCGACCCCGCGTTCGCGCTGCTCATCGCCGGGCTCGTCGCCGCCGGGGCGCTCAGGACCGGGCGAGAGGCGGTCGAGGTCCTGCTCGAGGCGTCCCCCGTGGACGTCGACCTCAGGCGCCTGAGGGAGGAGATCACCTCCGTCGAGGGTGTCGCGGGGGTCCACGACGTCCACTGCTGGAGCCTGTCGAGCGAGCTGCGGGCGCTCTCGGCGCACCTCGTCGTCGCGGGCCATCCGAGCCTCGAAGAGGCCCAGGCGGTCGGCGAGCGCGTGAAGTCGAGGATCTCCCGGCCCTTCGACATCGCCCATACGACCCTCGAGCTCGAGTGTGAGCCCTGCGTCGGGCCGGGCGCCGCGGCGTGCTCGATCGAGGAGGTCGACGCCGAGGCGGCTCGTGGCCGATAGGCTCCGCGCGTGCCGGTCACCTACGTAAACGGGGCACTTCTCGACGCTCGCGACGCCGCCGTCTCGGCTTTCGACCACGGCCTGCTGGCCGGCGACGGCGTTTTCGAGACCGTGCTGTTGCGGGCCGGCCGCCCCTTCGCCCTCCGGAGGCACCTCGAGCGCCTGGAGCGCTCGGCCGTTGCACTCGGCATCGAGCCGCCGGGGGCGCCGACGCTCAGGAACGCCGTGGCAGACGTGGTGGGTGCCTCCGGGGTCGCCGAGGGCCGGATCCGCCTGACGGTGACCGCCGGCAGGGGCCCCCTCAGCTCGAGACGCCTCCCGGGTGAGCAGACCGTCGTCGTCGCGGTCGAGCCCACGACGGCGCCCGCCGCTTCGGCGAGCGTCGTCGTCGTGCCCTGGCGCCGCAACGAGCGGGGGGCGCTCGCCGGGTTGAAGACGGTCTCCTACGGCGAGAACGTGCGGGCGCTCGCCTGGGCAGCCGAGCGCGGCGGGGACGAGGCGGTCTTCGCCAACACCGAGGACCTGCTGTGCGAAGGCTCGGGGTCGAACGTCTTCGTCGCGATCGACGGGACGATGCTCACCCCGGCCCTGTCCTCCGGCTGCCTCGCCGGGGTCACCCGAGCCCTCGTCCTGGAGCGTCTCGGCGGGGAGGAGGCCGACGTCGCGATCGGCCGGTTCTGCGCAGAGGTCGTCGAGGAGGCGTTCCTCGCCTCCTCGGTCCGCGGCCTGCAGCCGATCGCCTCGATCGACGGCGCGCCGCTGCGTGCCTGCCCGGGTCCGCTGACCGAGAAGCTTCGCGCCGCCTACCTCGATCTGCTCGCCTCGACCGACGAGCCCTGAGCCTTCAGGCGCCCCCGGCGCGCTCAGCGCTCGTCGTGCTCGCCGCCGTCGGAGCGAAGCCAGTCGGAGATCTGGTTGAACAGCTTCTGCATCCCGCCCGCCACCCGGTCGACGATCTCGGTGAAGCGCTGGCGGTAGTGCTCGGTCGCGACGCGCAGCTGGTCGCCGGCCGGGGGCTCCTGGCCGCGGCGGACGTAGCTCCCGGCCCGGATCCGGTCGAGCTCGCCCTCGGCCACCCAGCGGGTCAGCTCGCCGACCCTCCGCACCGCGAACGGGTGCGTGCGGCCGAGCTCGGTGAGCCAGCGTCCCGGCCGGGCCAGGAGGTCCTCCGTCTCGGCGTACTCCGTCGCTTGCTGCACGAAGGCGTCGAGGCTGAGGTCGGCCACCCCGCCGCCGGCGATCCCCATGAGCACCCGGCAGACGAGCTGGGGGTCGTCCACGACGAGCGTCGCCGCCCGGTCGCAGCTCAGCTCGGCACAGCGATACCACTCGAGCAGGACGAGCACGATCGCCTGCAGCGGCAGCCTGCCGATCGGCGACATCCCGACCGACAGCAGGCGCTGGAGGATCGCGAGCACGGTCGCGTAGTGCACGTGGTCGGAGAGCACGTGGCCGGCCTCGTGCCCGAGCACCGCGGTGAGCCCGTCGGCGTCGAGCGACTTCACGAGCGAGGGGCTGACGATGACGACCGGGCGCGCCGAGCCGACGGTCAGCGCGTTCATCCCCGGGAGCTGGCCGACGTAGAGGTCGGGCCTCGCCTCGATGTCGAGCGCCTCGTAGGCGGCGAGGTGCGCGCGCCAGATGTCGGGGCGCTGGCGCTCGCCGAGGCGCACCGCGTCGGCGAGGAGCAGCTGCTGGAAGGAGCGCTCGAAGCGGAGCTCGCTGAGCCTCTTCAGCACCCGCTCGAGGAGCGGGATCGTGGCGAGCGCCGCCGTCGCCGCCTTGTCCGCAGGGTGCTCGTACGCCTTCGGGCTGATCGAGGGGTAGCGGGGGCGCTCGCGCACGGGTGCGGCCATCGCCCGAACCGTAGCGTGCGGCCGCTCCCGGCGCCCGGCGTCCCCGCCGCCCGGGACGCGCGAGGTCGTCGTCAAGTCGGCCCTCCCTCAACGTCGCGCGCCACCCCGGGCGAGGCGGTAGCCGCCCGGCTCGCGCAGGACCTCGCCGTGGGCCACTAGCGCCTCGAGCGCCACGCAGGCGGTGCCGAGGTCGAGGCGGGTGCGCCCGAGCACGACCTCGAGGCCCGTCGTCTCCGTGCCGAGGGCGGAGACGATCGCCTCGGTGGTCGGGTCCCTCCGGCCAGGTGCCGGGACGGTGCCGTCGGGAGCTTGCTCACGGGGCGTCTCGACGCCCAAAGGAGCGTCGCCCGGCCCAGGGCGCCGGCCCCGGACCGGCGGGGGCGGGAGGGCGTGCACCGGCGCCCGCCGGGCCGCCTGGCGCAGCGCCAGCAGCGCGAGCACGTCGTCCGCGTCGCGCACGAGCGCCGCGCCGTCGGCGATCAGGGCGTTGGTCCCCTCCGAGGCGGCGCTGCGCACCGAGCCCGGCACGGCCGCCACCGGGACGGCTCGGGAGAGCGCCACCTCCACGGCGTGCATCGCGCCGCCCGTCCGGTGTGCCTCGACCACGACGACGACGTCGCTCGCCGCGACGATCAGGCGGTTGCGCAGCGGGAAGCGCCAGCGTGCGGGACGGGCGCCCGGCGGCGCCTCCGAGAGGATCGTCCCGGCCTCGGCGACCCGCGACCACAGGCGCCGATTGCTGGCGGGGTAGACGACGTCGACCCCGCCGCCGACGATGGCGAGCGGCGCCGCGCCTCGCTGCGAGGCGGCGAGGGCCCCGAGGTGCGCGGCGGCGTCGATCCCCGTGGCGAGCCCGGACACGACGCTCACCCCCGCTGCAGCCAGACCCGCGCCGAGGGAGGCCGCGACCTCCTCCCCGTAGTGGGTGGAGGAGCGGGTCCCGACGACGGCGACGCAGCCGCACGGCGAGCACGCGCCCGCGCCGAGGGCCCGCCCGAGGCCGAAGCACACCGCAGGCGCCGTCGGCTCGCCGGCGAGCGCCGCCGGGTAGGCCTCGTCGCCGAGGACGTAGACGGCGATCCCGCGGCGACGGATCTCGGCGAGGTCCTGCTCGGGTGCCTGCGCCCGTGCGGTCGCCTGCCATCGCTCGAGGAGCTCGCGCCGGCGCTCGGGCGCCGGTCCGCCCGGCCGGGCGAGCGCCGAGGCCCCGAGGCGCCCGGCCCGGACCGCCTGCCAGCACGCCCTGGCTCCCTGGGTCGCGAGCAGCCGCCGGAGCGTCGCCGGCCCGACCCCCGGCAGCTCGGAGAGCGCGACCACCCAGGCCGCATCCTCCGGCTCACGCCGGATCGAAGGCGGCCCCGGGCCCTCCTCGAGGCCGGCCGTGCCGAGGTCGTCCCGAGCGCTCACGACGAGCCCCGGCCGGCAAGGACTCCCGCCCCGGCGCGCAGCTCGAGGGCGACGACGAGGTGCTCCCAGGCGATCGGCGGTTGTGCGCCGTCCAGGTCGGCCAGGGTGAGCGCGACCCTCCGCACCCGGTCGAGCCCCCGTGCGCTCAAGGCGCCCGAGCGCAGGCGCGCCTCGAGCAGCCGGCGCGCCGGTCCGGACAAGGGCGCGAGGTCCTCGAGGCGGTCGGAGGGCAGCTCGGCGTTGCAACGCAGGCCACGGGCGGCCGCGAGCCTCCTCGCGGCGGCGACGCGCGCCGCGACCGCGCACGAGCGCTCCGCGCCGGCCGGGTCGAGCAGCTCCCGTTCCGGCACACGTCGCACGGCGACGAGCAGGTCGAACCGGTCGAGCAAGGGCGCGGAGAGCCGCCTTGCATAGCGCTCCCTCATCGAGGGCGAGCAGCGGCAGGCGCCCCTGGCGTCGCCGAGCCCGCACGGGCAGGGGTTCGTCGCCGCGACGAGCAGGAAGCGCGCCGGCAGCACGACGCTCGCTCGTGCCCGTGCGACGAGGATCGTGCCGTCCTCGAGCGGCTGGCGGAGCGTCTCGAGCACGCTCGGGGGAAACTCTCCGAGCTCGTCGAGGAACAGCACGCCGTTGGTGGCGAGGCTCACCTCGCCCGGGCGCATCGGACCGCTGCCGCCGCCGAGGAGCGCGACGGCCGAGCAGCTGTGGTGCGGCGCGCGGAACGGCGGCCGCTCGACGAGCCCGGAGGCCGGGAGCGGCAGGCCCGCCGCAGAGTGCACCTTGGTCGTCTCGAGCGCCTCGGCAGGGCCGAGCGCGGGGAGCAGGCCGGGCAGGCAGCGGGCGAGCATCGTCTTTCCCGAGCCGGGCGGTCCCGACAGCAGGAGGTGGTGGCCGCCCGCGGCGGCGACCTCGAGGGCGCGGCGTGCGACGAGCTGCCCGTGCACGGCCGAGAGGTCCGGCGCCGGGTGCGGCGCGATGTTCCGGCCGTCCCCGGCCGGCCTCGGCGCCGCGTCGACCAGGCCCTCCCCCGTGCGCAGCGCCTCGAGGACCTCCCGCAGGGTGCGGGCTCCGAGCGCCCGGCGGCCGGGCACGAGGCTCGCCTCGGCGAGCGAGGCCACAGGGACGACGACCGTCTTCGCCGCCACCGCCTCGACGAGGGCGAGGACTCCGGGCACGGGCCGGACGGAGCCGTCGAGGCCGAGCTCGCCGAGAAAGGCGCAGCCGTCGACGGCGCGCCCGTCGACGGCGCCCGTCGCGGCGAGCAGGGCCACCGCGATCGCAAGGTCGAGCCCCGCTCCGGCCTTGCGGATCCCCGACGGCGCGAGGTTGACCGTCACGCGCCGCGTCGGCCAGGCGAGCCCGCTCGAGACAAAGGCCGCGCGGACACGGTCACGGGCCTCCCTGCACGCCGCGTCGGGGAGCCCGACGATGCTGAAGCCGGGAAGCCCCGGGCCGACATGCACCTCCACGGCGACCGGACGGCCCTGCACGCCGAGCAGCGTTGCCGACGGGACGCTCGCAAGCACGGGCCACCCTCCCTTCTTCCCCGACCCCGGGGCGCGGCCTGCCTCCCTCCCCGGCTGCCTGACGAGCGCACCGAGCCGGAACGGCGCCGGGAGGACTGCGGGGCCGGAAGGCCCGAGATGGCCGCGCCAGCGAGCCGGGCGCGAGCGAACCGGCCGAACCCTAGCGACGAGGTGCGCGATCGTGCTGCGGGATACTCGCGCCGTGACGGCGAAGCGCCTATCCGGCCAGGGTGCGAAGGCGCGCCGCCAGGGCGGCGGACCGCGCCGGCGGGAGGGCGGGGAGGCGGCCACCGAGCCCATGGGAGCTGCCCGCTTCGAGCTCGACCCCCTGACCGGCACGACCGCCGAGGTCCGTCGGGTCCAGCCGCCCGCGGCGCGCAAGGCCTACGTCTGCCCCGGGTGCAACCAGCAGATCCCCCCAGGGGTCGCGCACGTCGTCGTCGTCCCGCTCTCGCTGCCCGGCGAGCGCCGCCACTGGCACGCCTCCTGCTGGTCGCATCGAGGGCGCCGCCGCCCCGGCTGAGCGGCGACGGGCTGCGCCATGGCGCCTCCTGTGCCGGCGCCAAGCCCGCTCCAAGGCCCTCCGCAGGAGAAACACAGATGGGGGGGTAGAATCGTCTCGTCGGCGCGCGCGTGGCGCCGGCAGGGAGTCGAGGGTTCGGACGATGGTCGCTACGGCGCTTCTCGCGGGCTACAGCCGCAGCGAGATCGTGACGTCGTTGGTCTTCGCGTTCCTGTTCGCGGCGCTCGGCTACCGCATGTCCCGGCGGCACCGGCTGGTGCGGGGCGTGACCCCCTGGCGCCTTCCCTCGGCGGTCTGGGCGCTGATCTGCTTCGTGCTCCAGCCCTTCGGCCTCATCGTCGAGATCTTCGCGCAGGCGACGACAAGGCCGGCGATCCCGCCGCCGGCGCGCGTCCCCACCTACCCCGGACCGGTGGCCCGAGGGGCCGCGTTCGGGACCGGCGGGCCCGCGTCGGTCCTCGACGTCTCGCCGGCGGCGCCGCCGGTCCCGGCCGGACCGCCGCCTCCAGCGAGCGACTCGAGCGGCCGGCCGGCGCTCTTCGGCTGGTACCCGGACACGACCGGGCGCCACGAGCTGCGCTACTGGGACGGACGGGGCTGGACCGCCCACGTGCGCGACGGGGACCGCCAGGCGACGGACCCGGTCTGAGCGCCCCGCTCACTCGGCGATCGCGACCACGGAGACCGAGCGGCCGGGCGCCGCGACCGGCACGAGCGTCCCCTCGACCGGACTGCCGTCAACGACGAGGCGCCGGACTCGGGCTGCCACCCCGGCGGGCTTTTCCACCTCGATGAGGTACGTCGCGCCACGAAAGCGGCGCGTTGCGCTGAAACCGGGCCATGCGGTCGGGAGCACCGGATCGATCCTCAACCCTTCGAGCTCGGGGCGGATCCCGAGGATCCACTGGGTGATCGCGACGTAGTTCCACGCCGCGGCGCCGGTGAGCCAGGAGTTCTTCGCCTCGCCAGCCCTCGGGGCGGGCGGCGCCGCGATCGTCTGCGCGTAGACGAAGGGCTCGCAGCGGTGCACCTCGCTCAGCGCCTCGCGAGCTGCGGGGCTGATCCTCTTGTAGTAGTCGAACGCCCGATCGCCGCGCCCGAGGGTCGCCTCGGCGATCATCACCCAGGGGTTGGTGTGGCAGAAGACCGAGCCGTTCTCCTTGTACCCGGGCGGATAGGAGGAGATCTCGCCGAGCTCGACGTGGTAGGCGCCGTAGGGCGGGTCGACCAACGCGATGCCGTGCTCGCCGGCGAGGCGCGCGGCGACGCTGTCGAGCGCCACCAGCGCCCTGCCGTCGGCGACGCCGACGCCGGCCATGACGCACATCCCCTGCGGCTCGATATAGATCTGTCCCTCCTCGCACTCGGCAGAGCCGACGCGCCCGCCGAAGTGGTCGTAGGCCCGCAGGAACCAGGCGCCGTCCCATCCCGCCTCGGCGATGGCGACCTCCATCGCCCCGGCGGCTGCCGTCCACTCCCGTAAGTCCTCCCCCTGACCGATGGCCTCGGCGATGCCCGAGAGCTCCCGGGCCGCGAGGACGAACAAGCCGGCGAGGAACACCGACTCCGCCACCCCGCCGGGCCGGTTCTCGGCAGTCTGGAAGCTCTCCCCCGGCGTCTCGGAGAAGCAGTTGAGGTTCAGGCAGTCGTTCCAGTCGGCCCGCCCGATGAGCGGCAGCCCGTGAGGGCCGAGCCGCTCCCGGCTGAACCGCAGCGACCGGAGCAGGTGCTCGTAGAGGCTCGCCTTCGACGAGGACAGGCCGTCGAAGGGCACCTGCTCGTCGAGGATCGAGCGGTCGCCGGTCTCCTTCAGGTAGGCGGCCGTCGAGACGACGAGCCAGAGCGGGTCGTCGTTGAACCCCGAGCCGATCTCGTCGTTGCCTCGCTTCGTGAGCGGCTGGTACTGGTGGTAGGCGCCGCCGTCCTCCAGCTGGGTCGCGGCGAGGTCGAGGATCCGCTGGCGGGCCCGCTCGGGGACCATCTGGACGAAGCCGAGCAGGTCCTGGTTCGAGTCGCGAAAGCCCATCCCCCGGCCGACCCCCGACTCGAAGTAGGAGGCCGAGCGACTGAGGTTGAAGGTCACCATGCACTGGTAGGGCGTCCAGACGTTGACCATGCGGTCCGTCTCGGTGTCGGGGGTGCGGACCTCGAGCGCCGAGAGCAGCGACGACCACCGCTCTCCGAGCGCGCTCAGGCCCTTGGCTGCCGCCTCGGGCTCGAGCCAGCGGTCGATCACCGGGCGCACCCGGGAGGTGTCGAGGTGCTGGCTCCCGGGCGGCGAGAACTTGCTGTCCGGCGGGTTCTCGAAGTAGCCGAGGACGAACACGACCTCCCTCGCCTCCCCAGCCTCGAGAAGGAGGCGGACGTGGTGACTGCCGATCGGCGCCCAGCCGGAGGCGATCGACCCGGAGCAGTGACCTGCCTCGACGGCGAGCGGCCGGTCGAGCCCGCGGTAGGGGCCGAGGAAGGCGTCGCGGTCGGTGTCGAAGCCGGCGAGGGGCTCGGAGCAGGCGAAGTAGGCGAAGTGGCTCCGCCGCTCCCGGTACTCGGTCTTGTGGTACACGACGCCGTCGACGACCTCGACCTCGCCAGTCGAGAGGTTGCGCTGGAGGTTCGTGGCGTCGTCCTGGGCGTCGAAGAGGCAGAACTCGACGAAGGAGAACAGCGAGAGCGCCGCCGGGCGGTCGCGCCCGTTCGAGAGGCGCAGGTGCCAGATCTCGAGGTCCTCCCCCGGCGGCACGAAGTAGACGAGGTCGTGCGCGATGCCGCCTCGCTCCGAGGTGATGCGGGTGTAGGACAGGCCGTGGCGGCACGCGTAGCCGTCGAGCGCCGTGCGGCAGGGCTGCCACGTCGGGGACCAGCACTCGCCGGTGTCGTCGTCGCGCAGGTACAGGTAGCGACCGCCCGAGTCGAGCGGCACGTTGTTGTACCGGTAGCGAGTGAGCCGCCTGAGGCGGGCGTCCCGGTAGAAGGAGTAGCCGCCGCCGGTGTTGGAGACCAGCCCGAAGTAGTCCTCGAGCCCCAGGTAGTTGATCCACGGCAGGGGCGTGTCTGGCCTGGTGATCACGTACTCGCGTCGCTCGTCGTCGAAATGGCCGTAGCGCACGTTCGCTCGCCTCCGTCGGTCAGACGCTCGGTCGCCCGGCGCCCCGGGGCGTCGGGGGCAGGCCTTGAGCGGCGACGTCCTTCGGTGCGCCGGTGCTCCCCGCCGGGCCGCGAGGGCTCGTCATCGCCTCCCGCCCCTCCGGTGGCGCAGCAGCAGAGCGCCCATGGGCTCGAGGCGGACCGCGCCGATCGGCGGGGCGTCCGAGGCGGCGTCGAGGTCCTGGACGGTCGAGCCCTCCCCGACGACCAGCGGCACCTCGAGCGCCTCCCCGGCGGTGGAGACGAGGACGAGCACCTCGTCGCGCCCGGTGCGCAGCCGGCCGAGCAGCACCCTCGGGTCGTCCGCCCGCACCGGGCGTTCGACGCCGGCGGCCTCGGCGAGCGCCGAGTACAGCCGCCACGTCGGCTCGGGGTTCACTCGAGCGGTCCAGGCCGCCATGTGCTCGATCGGGTAGGTGCACAGCACGACCGACCCTGCGCCGAGGTCGTGGCGGACCAGCGCGGGGTGGCCGCCGTCGTCGGTCGCGAGCACCCTGGCCCCGACCGGCTCGACGGGCAGGTAGGCCCGGGCGGACTCGTTCCCCGCGACGGCGAAGCAGAGCGAGTCTCCCGGCGAGAGGTCGCCGAGGCCCTCGACGAAGACGAAGCGGACCACGTCACCTTCGATCGGGTCGACGGGGCCGTAGCGGAGCAGGTGACGGACGCCGAAGAGCCGCTCGACCCAGGGGATCCACGGCCCGTGCTGGTCCTGGGTGCTGCCGGCGAAGTACGAGACGTAGACGGTGGCTCCGGACTCGGCGGCGCTCGCCAACGCTGCCCAGCTGGGCGCCGAGAGCAGCTTCGCCCCCGGCAGGAGGAGCAGCCGGGCCTGAAGGTCGAGGCCGTCGCGCTCGCGCACGAGCTCGACGGGCAGGTCGGCCTCCCGGGCCGCGACGTAGGACTGGAACAGGCCGACGCCGATGTCGAGGCGGAGCTGCTCGGGGACGAACGGGAGCGCCCGCTCGAAGTGCTCGGGGACGACGAGGGCGACGTCGGCCCGGACACGCCCGACGCCGTCGTGGGCGAGACGTTCCACCCTCCTCGCAAAGCGCTCGAGCTCCTCGAGCTGGGGCTTCGGCTCCCCGCCGGCGTCGAAGAGCCCGAAGTGCATCTCGAAGGGGTGGTGGCGGTAGGGGTCCTCGCCGAACAGGGCGTCGTAGTCGCAGTTGTTCCAGGCGATCCACCCCCCGCAGCCGGCGAGCAGCGTCGTGTGGAGGACCTGGCGGTAGTACGCCCCGGCGTGCTCGCCCGAGGCGAAGTCCGAGCTCACACCGAACTCCTCGAGCACGACCGGCTTGCCGAAGCCGCCGGCAAGCTCGCAGGCGAAGGCCGCGGCGAGCGCCTGGCGGACGGGGTCGTTCTCGGCCGGGTAGACGTGCGGCCCGAGGAAGTCCACCAACGGCGCGAGCGCCCTCAGCGAGAAGCCGTTGTCCCGCCCGGTGACCTCGATGCCCCAGGCGCCGTCGCCGACCGAGACGGGCTGGGTGACCCCCGCGGAGCGCAGCGCCTGGAGGAGCAGGCGCGCCCAGGACGTGACCTCCTCGGTCGACGCTGCCCCTCCGTACAGCGGCATCTCATTCGAGAGCAGCCAGCCGACGACCGCGGGGTGCTCGCGTACCCGGCACGCGACCTCGGCCACGTAGCGCGCCTGCTCGGCGACGAGGGTGACGTCCCGGTAGAGGTCCCTCCCCCCTCGCCACGGCGGGTCCCAGTTCTCCCCCGACATGTGACCGACGAGCAGCGTCGGGATCGTCCCGAGCCCCGACTCGGCGCAGGCGTCGAGGAAGTCGACGAACCGGTCGAGCACCGCCTCGTCGAGCCCTCCCTCCTCCGGCACGAAGTCGGGCCAGAACAGGAACGAGCGGACGACGCCGAGCCCGTGCTCGACGAGCCGGCGGAGCTCCTCGCGCACCACCGACGGCTCGTAGCGGCGCCACATCCTCGGCCCGCCGGCCACCGACCAGTAGTTCACCCCGACCCAGGGGCGCGACGAGGGCGCGATGAGCCCGGGCACGCCACCCCCTTCGGCCCGGCGGCGGATCACCGCGTGAGGGCCCCTCAACCGATCGATCTCCCAGCGTGTACAAGCGCCGGCCGCCGACCAGTCAACAGCTTGACCGGTTCAGTGTCAAGCGTCGAAGGCCCGCCCGCCGTGCGGCGGCCCCCGTCGTCCGGGCCGGGCGGCACCGGGACCGAGCAGGCCGGCGCCACGACCCGGGGGACCGGTCGTGCCCCGTGCCGTGAGCCGCGCGCGAGGCTCGCCGGAGCGGACGACGCTGCCGTGCTCGACGAGCGCGAGCAGGGCGGCGGCGGCGTGGGCGCCGTGAGCGAAGATGTCCCGGGACATCGCGGTGAGCGGCGGGTGCACGGCTTGGCAGTAGAGCGAGTCGTCCCACGCGACGAGCGAGACGTCTCGCGGTACGTCGAGCCCCATCTCGTGGGCGACGCCGAGCCCCGCGATCGCGAGGACGTCGTTGTCGTAGACGATCGCCGTCGGCGCGTCGGGGCCCGCCAGCAGCTGCCGGGTCGCCTGGGCGCCGCTCTCGGCCATGTAGTCGGTGGTGAGCACGATCGGCTCGAGCGAGAGCTCTTCGATCGTCGAGAGGAACGCCGCCGTGCGCTCCGCGCTGTGGCGAAAGTCCGGGATCCCGCCGACGCGGGCGATGCGCCGGTGGCCGAGGGCCGCGAGGTGGCGGACGACGTCGACCACCGCCCCAGAGTCGTCGCTCCAGACCGCCGGCAGCCCGCCGGTGCCCTCGGGCCCGCCGACGACCGCCGCCGGCAGGCCGAGCCGCTCGATCTCCGCGACCCGAGGGTCCTCGACACGCAGGTCGACGACGAGCACACCGTCGACACGGCGCTCCGCCCACCACCTCCGGTAGACGGCCGTCTCGGCCTCGAGGTCCTCGACGACCTGGAGCGTCAGGCCGACGCCGCGGGAGGAGAGCTCGCTCTCGATGCCCGCGATGAGCTCCATGAAGAACTGCTCGAACGCGAGCGTGCGCGCTGGGCGGGCGAGCACGAGGCCGCAGGCCCCGGCCCGAGAGCCGGACAGGGCGCGGGCCGCCATGTTCGGGTACCACCCGAGGTCCTCGGCGATGTCGAGGATGCGTTTGCGCGTCTGCTCGGAGATGCCCGGCCGGTCGTTCAGGGCGTAGGAGACGGCCCCTTTCGACACGCCCGCCCTCGCGGCGATGTCGGCGATGGTGACCCTTCGCGTGACGGCATTCTCGCTCTTCGACGACTCTGCCGGCATCTCGGCGCCCTCGTGCCGGACCGCCGCTCGACGCCGGCGCCCCGCGCGCAAGCTATCAGGCGGGCGCCGGGAGGCAGGCCGGCCGCCTGATCAGAACGCCGCCTGCAGCACCTCGAGCTCGCCCGAGCGCACCGAGGCGACGTCGAAGCGGACCGTTCCCCGGCGGCCGGTCTCGGCGAGGTAGCGCGCGGCGAGGCGGCGAAGGCGGCGCTGCTTGTCCGGGCCGACGGCCTCCGCCGGCACGCCGAAGGAGCCCGAGGTCCGGGACTTCACCTCGCAGACGACGACCGAGCCGTCCCGGGCCGCGACGACGTCGATCTCGCCGAGCTCGCAGCGCCAGTTGCGGGAGAGCACCTCGAAGCCGTGCGCCGAGTACCAGTCGGCGGCGAGGTCCTCCCCGACGCTGCCGAGGCGCCGGCGGGCGTCCGCCGGCCGGATGGCTCGGCCGGGCCCGGACGGGCGGACGGGGCGCCGGGGCGCCGCGTCGGGCCGACGCGTCGGGCTCAGAGGTCCTTCTCCGGGAGCGCCTCGACGTTCACGTCCCTGAAGGTCACCACCCGCACCGAGGTGACGAAGCGGGCCGGCCGGTACATGTCCCAGACCCAGGCGTCGCCGAGGTCGACCTCGAAGTAGGTGGCGCCCTGGTTCTCCCGAGGGGTCACCTTGACATCGTTCGCGAGGTAGAAGCGCCGCTCGGTCTCGACGACGTAGCGGAACATCGGCAGCACCGCTCGGTACTCCTGGTAGAGCGCGAGCTCGATCTCCGCCTCGAACTGGTCGAGGTCCTCCTCCGCGCTCACCGCTCCCCCGCCCCTCCTGCGCGGCAGCGGGCCGTCGCGCCCTCCTGGACGCTGCCCGCCGGGGTCGTCGTGCCGCCGCCTCGTCCGGGAAGGGGCTCAGCGGACAGCGCGGCGCTCCTTGATCTTGGCCGCCTTGCCGACCCGATCACGCAGGTAGTAGAGCTTGGCGCGCCGGACGTCGCCCTCGCTCACGAGCTCGATCCTGGAGATGATCGGCGAGTGGACCGGGAAGGTGCGCTCGACTCCGACGCCGAAGCTCACCTTGCGCACGCTGAAGGTCTCCCTGGCGCCGGATCCCTGGCGCCGGACGACGGCGCCCTGGAAGACCTGGATGCGCTCTCGCGATCCCTCGACGACCCGGACGTGCACCTTGACCGTGTCGCCGGGCCGGAAGTCCGGGACGTCGTCACGCAGCTGGGCGTGGTCGACGAGATCGGTGGGGTTCATGACAGCTCACGCTCCTCGGGGGACGCGGCGCCTGCGGTCGATCCTGGGCGCGGCGCCCCGGCCTGCTCGCCGGCCTCCACAGGATAGCCGTGGTCGCGCAGCAGCTGCGCCTCGGCCCTCGACAGGCCGCCGCGCGCCGCGATGAGGTCCGGGCGGCGCTCGAGCGTCCGGTGCAGCGACTCGGCCTTGCGCCAGCGGGCGATGCGGCCGTGGTCGCCGCTGCGCAGCACCTCGGGGACGGCGTAGCCGCGGAACACCGCGGGGCGTGTGTACTGCGGGTGCTCGAGCAGCCCGGTCGTGAAGCTGTCCTCGGCCCTGGACGCCTCGTTGCCGAGGACTCCGGGCACGAGGCGGGCCACCGCCTCGACGACCACCAGGGCCGCGAGCTCACCTCCTGCGAGCACGTAGTCCCCGACCGAGATCTCCCCGTCGACGAGGTGGTCGGCGATGCGCTGGTCGACGCCCTCGTAGCGCCCGCACAGCAGCGAGAAGGGGTGCCGGGCGAGCTCGGCCGCCATCGTCTGGTCGAACCTCCGCCCGGCCGCCGACAGGAGGTAGAGCGGCCGAGGCGGCTCGAACAGCTCGACCGCGGCGAACACGGGCTCGGGGGCGAGGACCATGCCCGCGCCCCCGCCGTAGGGTGCGTCGTCGACCGAGCGGTGGGGGTCGCTCGCCGCCGCGCGAAGGTCGCGCACGGTGACGTCGAGCACGCCCGACCGCCGGGCCCGGCCGAGCACGCTCGCGTCGCAGTAGGCCTCGATCAGGCCCGGGAAGATGGTGAAGACCTCGATCCTGAGCGCCGCGGTCATTCGAGGAGGCCGTCGGGAACATCGACGACGAGCACGCCGGGGTGGCGACCGGTGACGAAGCGCAGCGGCACGAGCCCGCCGCCGTCCAGCACGAGGAGGTCGCTCGCCGGGTTCGCCTCCACGCTCGACACGACGCCGACGTGCCGGCCGGAGGCGTCTCGCACCTCGCAGCCGATCAGCTCGTGGACGAACATCGCCTCGGGGTCGACGATCGGCTCGGCGAGCAGGCGCGCACCGCGTAGCGCCTCCGCCTCCTCGGCACGCTCGACCCCGGTGAAGCGGACCAGGTGACGGCCCTTGTGCGGGCGCGAGCCTTCGACCTCGAGCGTCCGGCCCTCTCCGGCCCCGACGAGCGCGACAAGCCGGGAGCCGTGTGCAAGCCGCTCGAGCCTGTTGGTCACGAGCTCGACGACGACCTCGCCTCGCAGGCCGTGAGGGCGCACGACGCTCCCGACCTCGAGCAGGCGCCGGGCGCCGGGCCCCCGGTCAGTCGACGATGTCGACGCTGGCGTCGGTGCCTTCGCTCGCCGCCGCGGCCCGGACGATCGTGCGCAGCGCCTGCGCGACCCGGCCCCGCTTGCCGATGATCCGACCCATGTCGCTGGGGGCGACGTGCAAGGAGAGATCGACCCGCCCCCGGCGCTCGCTCACCTCGACCGCGACCGCGTCCGGCTCGTCGACGATCGAGCGGGCGACGTGCTCGAGCACGGCCCGCGCCGCCCCGCCCGAGATCGCGTTGCCGGCCGGGACGCCCTCGAGCTCCTCCTCCGGCTCCTCGTCAACCTCGTCAACCTCGTCGGCCTCGTCGACGTCGTCGGCCTCGTCGACCTCGTCGAGCTCGTCATCGCCGGGAGCGGAGGCCTCGAAGGCCGGCGGCTTGAACGGCGAGGAAGCGTCGCTCACGATGCCGCGCTCCGGGCGCCGCTGCGGCGCTGCTTCGCTGCCGAAGGGGGCCGGGCGGCGACGAACTCGCCCCAGGCGCCTGACGCCTCCAGCAGCTTGCGAACGGTGTCGGTCGGCTGGGCGCCCTTCGACAGCCAGGCGACGGCCTTGGCGTTGTCGACCTGGACAGCCGAAGGCTCGGAGCGGGGCGCGTACGTCCCGACGATCTCGATGAACCTCCCGTCGCGCGGCGAGTTCGCCTCGGCGGCGACGATGCGGTAGGTCGGCTGCTTCTTCTTGCCCATCCGCATCAGGCGGAGCTTGACGGCCACGGCGTGTCCTTCGCTTTCTCTCTACTGGGGTGCGACCTGAGCCGCCGGCCTCAACGGAGCGACCCGGCGTCCTTGAGCGGCGGGGTGACGCGCCCGCGCTTGACCTGCTTGGCCTTGCGTCCTGCCGGGCGGCCCATCACGCCGAGCGGCCCGCCGGAGCGCATCAGGCGCTGCATCTCCTTGAACTGGCGCAGGAGGCTGTTGACCTCTGCGGGGGTCCGACCACTGCCCGAGGCGATGCGCATCCGGCGCGAGCCGTTGATGATCGAGGGGTCGTCCCGCTCCCCGGGGGTCATCGACCGGATGATCGCCTCAACTCGCGCCACCTCCCGGTCGTCGATCTCCGCGTCGCGCACCTCCTTCGGCATGCCCGGCAGCATCCCGAGGATGCCTTTCAGCGGTCCCATCCGCTTCACCTGCTGGAGCTGCTCGAGGAAGTCCTCGAGCGTGAAGCGCCCGGCGCGAAGTCGCGCCATCGCCTTCTCGGCGACCTCGGCGTCGTACTCCTGCTCGGCGCGCTCGATGAGGGTCAGCACGTCGCCCATGCCGAGGATCCGGCTCGCCATGCGCTCGGGGTGGAACTGCTCGAAGGCGTCGGGGCGCTCCCCGTTGGAGACGAAGGCGATCGGCTTGCCGACCACGTGCCGCACCGACAGCGCCGCGCCGCCCCGGGCGTCGCCGTCGAGCTTGGTGAGGATCACGCCGTCGAGCGCGAGCGCCGAGGCGAAGGCCGTCGCGGTGCGGACGGCGTCCTGCCCGGTCATCGCGTCGACGACGAAGAACGTGTAGTGCGGCTTCGTCGCCTCGGCGACCCGGCGGACCTCGTCCATCAGCTCCGTGTCGACCGCGAGGCGCCCGGCGGTGTCGACGACGACCACGTCCCGTCCGACCCGGACCGCCTCCTCGACGCCCCGGCGCGCCACGACCTCGGGCAGGGCGGGCTCGCTGAACACGGCGGCGCCGACCTCCCTGCCGAGCACCCGCAGCTGCTCGACGGCAGCGGGCCGCTGGAGGTCGGCCCCGACGAGCAGGGGATGGCGGCCCTGGCGCTTGAACCAGAGCGCGAGCGCCGCCGCGGCCGTGGTCTTGCCGGCGCCCTGGAGCCCCGCGAGCAGCACGACCGTCGGGGGGCGCGAGGCGTAGGCGAGCCGGAACGGCTCGCCGCCCAGGGTCGAGGTGAGCTCCTGGTCGACGATCTTCACGACCTGCTGCGCCGGTGTCAGGCTCTTCGACAGCTCCGCTCCGACGCAGCGGGCGCGGATGCGCTCGACGAGGTCGCGGACGACCTCGATGTTGACGTCCGCCTCGAGCAGCGCGACGCGGATGTCGCGCAGCACCTCGGCGACCTCGGCGTCGCCGAGGCGGCCGCGCCCGCGCAGGCGCTTGAAGATCCCGTCGAAGCGTTCGGTCAGGGTGTCGAACATGAGCAGGGAAAGGTTACTCGCAGCTCGGCCGGGCCCCGCCTGCTCCCCGACGCATCAGGAGAAGAGCGCCTCGGCGAACTCGGCCGGGTCGAACGGC
The DNA here is from genome assembly GCA_021786195.1 of Actinomycetes bacterium. Taxonomy (GTDB): domain Bacteria; phylum Actinomycetota; class Acidimicrobiia; order Acidimicrobiales; family Bog-793; genus JAKAOD01. Next base: position 57,843 of record JAJYNS010000122.1, read on the forward strand.
ACGAGGTCCTCGACGCCTTCCCCGAGGCCAACGAGCTTGATCGGCAGGCCGAGCTCGGTCCGCACGGCGAGGACGATGCCACCCTTTGCGGTCCCGTCGAGCTTCGTGAGGACGATGCCGGTCACCTCGACGGCCTCGGTGAACCTCCGGGCCTGGACGAGGCCGTTCTGCCCGGTCGTCGCATCGAGGACCAGGAGCACCTCGGCCACCGTGCCAGGCGGGCGGGACGCGACCCGCCGGACCTTGCGCAGCTCCTCCATCAGGTTCGTCTTCGTGTGCAGCCTGCCGGCGGTGTCGGCGAGGACCAGGGTCGCGCCGCGGGCTGCGGCGTGCTGGACGGCGTCGTAGACGATCGAGGACGGGTCGGCACCGTCCGCGCCGCGCACGAGCCCGGCCCCGGCCCGCTCCGCCCAGGCAGCAAGCTGGTCCCCGGCTGCGGCTCGGAAGGTGTCCGCCGCGGCGACGACGACCGAGCGGCCCGAGGCGACCTCGCGGGCGGCGAGCTTGCCGAGCGTCGTGGTCTTGCCCACGCCGTTCACCCCGACGAGCAGCCACACGCTCGGGGCCTGCGCCGCGAGGTGCAGCTCTCGGTCGTCGCCCTCGAACAGCCGGACGACGTCGGACTTGAGGGCCGAGAGCAGCGCCTCCGGCTCGGCGGCGACCGCGCCGTCCCGGATGCGCCGGCGCAGGCCCTCGAGGAGCCGCTGCGTGAGCGGCAGCCCGACGTCGGCGAGCAGCAGCGCCTCCTCGAGCTCCTCGAAGCTCGACTCGTCGAACCTCGGGCGCCCCCGCACGGCCCCCAGCGACGCGTCGAGCAGGCCGCGGGCTCGCCCGAGGCGAGCGGCGAGGGTGGGCCGCTCGGCGAGCTCGACCTGTGGTCCCGGAGGCGTGCCTGCCGCCGGAGGCGGCGCCGGCGGGGCGGGGCGGGGCGGGGCGGGAAGCTGTTCGCTCGACCGAGGCCGCTCCGGCGCCTCCACCTCGGCGGGGGGGGCCTCGGCAGACCTGCGCCGGCGGACGTAGGCGACGCTGCCTCCTGCGAGCAGGAGGAGCAGGACGAGGACGACGGTGAGCAGGACGACGGTCACTGCGGTCCGCCGGTCCTGCCCGCCGCCGCGGCCCTCCCCCCGCGCACCCGCTCGCTCACGACCTTCGAGGCGCCTCCCGGCTGGAGCGTCACGCCGTAGAGGGCGTCTGCGACCTCCATCGTCCGCTTCTGGTGGCTCACGATGATCAGTTGCGCCTCGTCCCGGAACTCCTCGAGCAGCCCGATGAAGCGGCGCAGGTTGACGTCGTCGAGCGCCGCCTCGACCTCGTCCATGACGTAGAAGGGTGAGGGCCTGCTCCTGAAGACGGCGAAGAGGAAGGCAAGCGCGACGAGCGACCTCTCGCCGCCGGAGAGGAGGGAGAGGCGTCGCATGCTGCGGCCGGGCGGCCGCGCCTCGATCTCGATCCCGCTCTCGAGCGGGTCGTCGGGCACGGTGAGCGCGAGCCGGCCGCTGCCTCCCGGGAACAACGCCGCGAACAGCTGCGCGAAGTGCCGGGAGACGTCGGCGTAGGCCGAAGAGAACACCTCGGCGATCTCATGGTCGACGGCGCCGATCACCTCGCCGAGCTCCCGACGCGCGGCCCGCACGTCGGACAGCTGCGCCTCGAGGAAGGCGCTTCGCTCCTCGAGCTCCGCCAGCTCCTGACGGGCCAGCGCGTTCACGGGGCCGAGCCGCCTCAGCTCCGCCTCGACGACCTCGAGCCGGGCCGCGGCGTCCGCCTCCGCGCCGAGGTGCGGCAGGGGGGCCTCTGCCAGCTCTTCCTCCGACAGCCCGAGGTCGCGCCCGATCACCTCGAGCGCCGTCTCTCGTCGGACCCGGACCTCCGTCTGCTCGACCTCGAGGCGCTGGAGGCGCTCGCGCAGCCCGGTCAGGACTCTCAGGAGCGCCTCCCGACGGGAGCGCAGCGCCCGAAGCCGCGCCTCGCGCAGCCGAGCCGCCTCGTCCCGCCGGGCGCGCGCCGCGACGACTCGGGCGACCTCCTTGTCGACCTGCTCGAGCAGCGTCTCGAGCTCGCCCGCCAGCCCGGAGAGGACCGCCTGCTCGCGGGCGCGCGCGCGGCGCTGACCGCCCGAGCGCTGCTGCTCGGCTCTCGCGGCCTCGATCCGCGCCGCCAGGTCGGCTCGGCGGGCGACCAGCGCGTCCTCCCGCTCGGCGAGCTTGGCCGAGCGCACCTCGAGCGCCTGCCTTCGCCCGGCGAGCTCGCGGGCACGCGCCTCGAGGGCCCGACGAGCCGCGGCCTCGGCCTCGAGGCGGTCGGCCAGCTCCCGCTCGGCGCGCTCGAGCCGCTCGAGCTCGCGCTCGGCCGCCTCGACCTCGACCGACGCCCGGTCGAGCTCGGCGCCGGCGGCGGCGGCCTCGGCCGCCCAGCGCTCCTGCTCCACGCCCAGCGCGTCCAGCTCCGACTGCAGCTCGGCCGCCTCGGCGCTGCGACGAGCGGCACCGGCGCGAAGGCCCTCGAGCCGTCTCGCCGCCGAGCTGGCGGCTTGTCGCGCATCCTCTGCCGACCTGGCGAGGATCGTCGCCGCGCCGGCCGCGCCGGCGGCCTCGGCGCGTGCCGACTCGAGCGCCTGGCCCGCCTTGGCGAGGGCGGCCCGGGTCGCACCGCTGCGCCCCGAGCCAAGACGCCACCCCCGGCTGGAGAACCGATCGCCGCCGGGGGTCACGACGACCCGGGCCGGATCCGAGAGCGACAGCTCCACCGCGGCGTCGAGCCCGTCCCGGCAGTAGCTCACGGCGCCGAGGAGCCGGTCGAGGAGCGACTCGACACCGGGGTCGCCCGAGCGCACCAGGTCCCGCAGCCCGGACCTCGGCGCCTCGCCCCCCGAGACCGGGGCGTCGGTCGACGAGGCGCCCGCCGCCTCGGGGGCGGGGGGCACGGGGAGCACCGAGCCGTCCAGGCCTTCTCGGCGCAGGCGCTCGAGGGCGGCGCGGGCGTTCTCGGTGCCCGTGACGAGCACCGCCGTCAGCACCTCTTCGAGGGCGGCCTCGAAGGCGAGACCGGCGCCCTCCGCGACCTCGACGACGTCGTGCAGGGTGCCGATCACCCCGGGGATGCCAGCGAGGCGCTCCAGCCCCGCCTCGGCGCGCGCCTCGTCGAGGGCGAGCTCCAGCGCCTCGACCCTCGCCTCCGCCCCCCGGAGCGTCCCCTCGGTGACGCGCCGCCGCTCCTCGGCCGCGCTCGCCGCCGACTGCGCCTCGCTTGCCAGGCCTGAGAGGCGCTCGCACTCGGTCAGGGCCTCCGCCTCGGCCGCCTCGCTCCCCTCCGCAGCCGCCCGGTGCTCGGCGAGCCTGGCCTCGAGCCGGGCTCGACGCTCCTCGATCCCCGCAGCGCGCTCGAGCGCCCGGGCGCGGCGCTCGCGTGCCGAGGCCTCGGCCGAGCGGGCCTCGGCGGCGGTACGCCGCGCCCGCTCGAGCTCCCCGGGCGCCGGCCGGGGCAGGCCGGACGGTCGCCGGTCGGAGGCGAGGGTCCCCTCCGGCCCCGCGGCACCGACCGCCTCCTCCTCCAGGCCGAGCTCCTCCTCCGCCCGCTCGATCTCCCTGCGCGCCGGCACGAGCGCCTCGAGCTCCGCCCCGACCTGGGCGATCTCCTCCTCGACCTGCGCGGACTCGGCCTCGAGCCGGCTCAGCCGCCCTTCGTCGCCGAGCAGCGCGACCAGGCTCGCGGCGGCGCGCCCGCGCTCGCGGCACAGCGCGAGAAGCCGGCGGGCCCGGTCTCGCTCCGACTCGAGGGCGACCTGCACGGCGGCTAGCCGGTCGTCTCCAGGCTCGGCCACCTCCTCCTCCGCGAGCGACAGCGACGCCCAGGTCCGGGCGAGGTCGGCGCCGGTGATCGCCGTCTCCTGGTCGAGCTCGGCTCGCCGCCGCTCGCCGGAGGAGAGCCGCTCGTGGAGGTCGCCGAGCTCCGCCCTCGCGAGGTGGAGCCTGAGCGCCCGGCGCTCGGCGGCGAGCTCGTCGTAACGCAGCGCCTCACCGGCCTGGCGGGTGAGCGGCCGCAGCTGGCGCCGCACCTCCTGGAGGAGGTCCTGGAGCCGGGCGAGGTCGCCCTCGCTCGCCTCGAGCCGCCGCTCGGCACGCTCGCGGCGGCGCCGGAACTTGAGGATCCCCGCCGCCTCCTCGACGATCGCCCTCCGGTCCTCGGGACGCGCCGACAGCACGGTGTCGAGCTGGCCCTGGCCGATGATCAGGTGCTGCTGGCGGCCGACGCCGGTGTCGGACAGCAGCTCCTGCACGTCGAGCAGGCGGCAGGCGGCGCCGTTGATCGCGTACTCGCTCTCCCCGGAACGGAACAGGGTGCGGGTCACCTCGACCTCGTTCAGGTCGATCGGCAGGCGGCGGCTGGAGTTGTCGAAGATGAGGGACACCTCGGCCCTGCCGAGCGCCGGCCGGCGCTGGGTGCCGGCGAAGATGACGTCGTCCATGCGCGCCGAGCGCACGACCCGCGGTCCCTGCGCCCCGAGCACCCAGGCCAGGGCGTCGACGATGTTCGACTTGCCGGAGCCGTTGGGCCCGACGACCACGGTGATCCCGGGCTCGAGCTCGATGGTCGTGGGCTCGGCGAAGGACTTGAAGCCCTTGAGCGTCAGCGACTTCAGGTACACGGCGCGCACACGTTAGGGCCTTGGGCCGGGCGGCATCGCGCCGCAGGTGGCTCAGCCCTGGCAGCTCGGGCAGTAGTGGGCGGAGCGCCCGGCGACCCGGCTGCGCTCGACGGGCATGCCACAGCGGGGGCAGGGCTCACCCGCACGACCGTAGACGGCGTGGCGGTGCTGGAAGCCCCCGGGGCCGCCGCAGAGGTCGAGGTAGCGCCCGTCGCTGAGCGTTGAGCCGCGAGCCGCGACCGCCTCGGAGAGGACCTCCGTCACCGCCCGGCTGAGCCGGGCGGCCTGGCGGGCGTCGAGGCCGTCGGTGCGCCGGTCCGGGCGAAGCCTTGCGCGGAAGCAGACCTCGTCGGCGTAGAGGTTGCCGATCCCCGCCAGCTGGTGCTGGTCGAGCAGGAACGCCTTCAGCGAGGTGCGGCGGCCCGCCAGCATGCGGCGCATGCGGGAGGGGTCGATCCCGTCGACGAGCGGGTCCCTTCCAAGCGAGGCCAGCGGACGGGGGCGCCCGGTGGGGTCGAGGTCGCCGGTCACGAACAGCTCGCCGAAGGTGCGGGGGTCGACGAAGCGCAGCTCCGCTCCGTCGTCGAGACGGAGCACGGCGTGGGTGTGCTCGGCCAGGGGCGCGGCGGCTCCCGGCGCGAAATGCAGGAGCTGCCCGCTCATGCGCAGGTGGACGACGAGCGCCCTCCGGTCGTCGAGCGGCGCCCAGAGGTACTTCCCGTGCCGGCGCGCACCCTCGATCCGCCGCCCGGTGAGCGCCTCGGAGAACTCCGATGGCGGCTGGCGGCGAACGGTCCGCCTCCCGGTCACGGACACCTCCACGACGCGCCTGCCGACGGCGACGCGCTCGAGATCGCGCCGCAGCGTCTCGACCTCGGGGAGCTCAGGCACCGCCCGGCCCCTCGGGGCCTGTTCGGCCGTCCCCGGACGGGCGGGACGCGCCCTCCCGCCCCTCGGTCGCGCCCTGCCCCTCCCATGCTCGGCACGGAGGGAGGCCGGAGGCGAGCGCGTCCGCCGCGGCGGCCCGCTCGGCCTGCTTCTTCGAGCGGCCGCTGCCGCGCCCGGCGACGGCGCCGCCGACGCTCGCGACCGCCGTGTAGCGCTTGGCGTGGTCGGGCCCGGACTCGCTCACCTCGTAGCACGGCGGGTCGAGCCCGAGGCGGGCGCTCAGCTCCTGGAGCCGGTTCTTCGCGTCGCCGAGCTCGACCGCGGAGGAGGCGGCCGAGATCGCCTCGGCGAGGAGGTCGAGCACGAGCGCTCGGGCTCGCTCGATCCCCCCGTCGAGGAAGCAGGCGCCGATCAGCGCCTCCAGGGCGTCGGCGAGGATCGACGCTTTCGAGCGCCCGCCCGAGCGCTCCTCCCCGCGGCCGAGCAGCAGCGCCTCGCCGACGCCGGCTGCCCGGGCGATCGGCGCGAGCGCCTCCGAGCTCACCACCGCGGCGCGAATGCGGGCCAGGTCGCCTTCGGGCACGCCGGGGAGGCTCCGGTAGAGGTGCTCGGCCACGACGAGGCCGAGCACCGCGTCGCCGAGCAGCTCGAGCCGCTCGTTCGGCTCCTCGCCGGGGACCTCCGCCGAGTAGGAGCGGTGGGTGAGCGCGAGGCGGAGGAGCCCCTGGTCCCCGAGGTAGGGCGCGACCGTCTCCACCAGCGCCGCCGCGCCGTCAGGAAGACCTTCCGGCCGCCCCCTCGGGCGCCCCTCGTCGCCGGCCGGACCGGCGCGATCGCTCAGGCCGCCGACAGCTTCGCCGCGACGTAGTCGACGGCGTCGCGGACGGTGCGCAGGTCCTCGAGGTCCTCGTCGTCGATGCGAAAGCCCGGGAGCGCGCCGGCGAGCTCCTCCTCGAGCGCCTCGACGAGCTCGATCAGCGCGAGCGAGTCGGCGTCGAGGTCGTCGGTGAACGACGACGACTCGCCGATCGTGTCCGGCGCGATCTCGAGGATGTCCGCGAGCTGGCTGCGCACGAGCTCGAGCACCTCCTTGCGGCTCTTCGGCACCTGTGGGTGACGCGTCGCCTCGCTCATGGTCGTCCTCCTCCCGCGCTCGATCCCCCTCGGCGCCTCGTCCGCGGCGTGCCCGCTCTCGATCTTACGGCCTGAGAGGCGATCGCGACCTGCCCGGCGAGCTGCCACGCTAGGACTCGGCGCGCTCCTCGAAGCTCTTCGAGAGATGTCCGACGAGGTCCTTCTCGGCCATCTCGTGCGCGACCCGCACCGCGTTGACGATGGCTCGGGCGGTGGAGCTCCCGTGGCTGATGATGCACACGCCGCCGACCCCGAGCAGCATCGCCCCGCCGGTCGACTCCGGGTCCAGCGCGGCCGCCTGGGGGAGCAGCGCGGGCAGGAGCACGTCGCCCGCCGCCTTGGTCTCCGGCGTCGCCGAGATCGCCTTGGAGAGCACCGACACGAAGACCTCGAGCGCTCCTTCCAGCGCCTTGAGCGCGACGTTGCCGGTGAAGCCGTCGGTCACGACGACGTCCGCGCCGCCGCGCAGCAGGTCGCGCCCCTCGAGGTTGCCGACGAAGCGCACCCCTGCGCCCGCGGCGAGGAGGCGGTGGGCCTCCTTGACGACCTCGCTCCCCTTGGAGGCCTCCTCCCCGTTGGACAGCAGGGCGACGGAGGGCTCGGCGACGCCGTAGCGGGCCTCGACGTAGATGCTCGCCATGCGAGCGAACTGCACGAGCCACTCGGGGCGGCAGTCGGGATTGGCCCCGCCGTCGATGAGCACGGTAGGGCGGCCGCCGGGGACAGGCAGCGGCGTCGCGATCGCCGGGCGGGCCACGCCGCGCAGGCGGCCGAGCTTCAGCACGGCGCTCCCCATGGCCGCCCCGGTGTTGCCGGCGCTCACCATCGCCGAGGCGCGCCGGTCCCGCACCGCCTCGGCTGCCCGGACGAGTGAAGAGTCGCGCTTGGTCCGCACCGCGCGCGCGGGGTCCTCGTCCATCGCGATCGACTCGCTCGCGGGGAGGATCTCGAGCCCCCCGACGTCGCCGAGCGTGCCGTCGTCGGGCCCGACTAGCACCACCTCGAGACCGAGCTCCTCATGGGCCTGGCGCGCGCCGGCCACGATCTCGCCCGGGGCCTTGTCGCCCCCCATGGCGTCGACGGCGACCGGGAGCGTCAGTCGACCTCGATCGCCTGGCGGCCCTTGTACCAGCCGCAGTTCGGGCACACGACATGGGGCAGCTTTGCCCGCCGGCACTGGGGACAGCGGCTCTGTGCCGGCGCCGACAGCGACCAGGCCGAGGCCCGCCTGCTCCTGCTCTTGGACTTCGACGTCTTCTTCTTCGGGACCGCCATGGCGCTCTTCCTGCTCGCTCCGCCCGGGGCACCCGCCCCCGGCCTGCCTGCCCGGGCGCCGGCCTAACCGGACGGGACGCCCGAGCTCGGCGGCGCCGGATCCCGACGCCCCCGGCCACCTTGCGACGCGCCACCTTCGAGCACGGCGAGCGGGGCCCACCTCGGGACCGGCACGGTCCCGCACGAGCACCGCTCAACGTTGCGGTTGGCGCCGCACTCGGGGCAGAGCCCGAGGCATCCCTCCCTGCAGAGGGGCGCGAGCGGCAGAGCGAGGATACACGCGTCGTGGACGATCGGGAGCAGGTCGAGCTCGTCGCCTTGCAGCCCGTAGGTGGTCTCGGCGTCGCCGCCGGCCACGCACAGCTCGCGCACCTCGGCCTCGAGCAGTCCACCGGCCAGCTCGAGGCAGCGCCTGCACTCCCCCGCCCATGGAGCACGCACGGTCCCGGAGACGAGGATCCCGCCGTGCACGGACTCGAGCACGGCGTCGAGCTCGACCTCGTCCGTCTCGGAGACCCGAGAGCCGGTCACCGACAGTCCGGCGAACGGGCCGGAGATCCGGACCTGCCGGCGTGCGCCCGGCTCGCGCAACAGCGCCGCCACCGGGACGGTCCACCGGTTGTCGTGGAGCCGGCGCGCTCCGGCCGGCACGGGCGTCATGCGAGGTCCTGGTCGAACAGGCCGTCACCGGGCGAGGGGTCCGGGAGGCCGAGCGCGACGTCTTCCTCGGGATCGGGATCGGGCGTCGCCGCCAGGCGCTCGCGGTGCTCGTGCACCATCCGCAGCGTGCGGTCGAGCGCGATCTCGAAGGTGGCGAGCCTGCGGTCGACGGCGTCGTTCGCCTCGTGGCGCAGCCGGCGCGCCTCGGCCTCGGCCTCGGCGACGAGCCGGTCGGCGTGGTGCCGGGCCTGGCGGACGACCTCGGTGCGCTCGACCATGCGGGCGGCCTGGGCCCGAGCCTCGTCGAGCAGCTCCGCCGCGTCCCGCTCGGCGAGCCTGAGCAGCTCGTCGCGATCCTGCAACAGGCGGCGGGCTCGCTGCAGCTCGCCCGGGAGCCCGGCGCGGACGGACTCGAGCAACGCGAGCAGCTCGTCGCGCCCGACGATCGCCGAGGACGACAGTGGCATCGACTTCGCCCGCTGGACCATCGAGATCGCCTCCTCGAGCAGGGGCGCCACGTCGGCCTCGCCGGGCTTGGCGTCGGCGCCCGGTGAGTCGTCGCCGTCCTGCCTAGGCATCGAAGCGCCCCTTGATCCGGGCGAGCACCGGGTCGGGCACGAAGGCGCTCACGTCCCCGCCGAAGCGGGCGATCTCGCGCACGAGGCGAGAGGCGATGAACGAGCTCGAGGAGCCGGTGGGGATGAACAGCGTGTCGATCCCGGAGAGCTGCCGGTTCATCTGGGCCATCTGGAGCTCGTTCTCGAAGTCGGTCACCGCGCGCAGACCCTTCACGATGATGTCGGCGCCGACGTCGCGCGCGACGTCGACCACGAGGGTCGACATCGAGACGGTGCGGACCGTCGGCCAGGAGCCGACGGTCTCGTGGATCATCTCCTCCCGCTCGGCGGCGCTGAAGAGCGACTCGGACTTCTGGGGGTTGCGCAGGACGGCGACGACGACCTCGTCGAAGAGCCGCACGGCGCGCTCGACCACCTCGAGATGGCCGTTGTGGAACGGGTCGAACGACCCCGGGAACAGCGCCCTCGTCATCGGCCGCCTGCCCCGGGCTGCGCGCCGGCCCCGCTGCGACGCTCCCTGCTCGCCTTGGCCGGCGAAGCCGCCTCGGTCGCCACGGTGACGAGCGTACCGCCGTAGCGGTAGGCCCTGTAGAGGTGCCAGGGGGGCACGAGCTCGACCGGGGACGAGCTCTCCAGCACGGCCGTCTCGGCGCGCAGGCGCTCGAGCAGGGGCGCCCATCGCTCGAAGCGGTAGGGCGGGTCGAGCAGGGCGAGGTCGTAGCGACCGACCGCAGGGTCCGAGACGAAGGCCAGGGCGTCGGCCCGCACGAGCCGGGTGGAGAGATCGCCGCCGAAGCCGACCGCGGCGAGGTTGGCGCGCACCGCTGCCAGGGCGTCGGCGTCGCGGTCGACGAAGGTGACCGACGCCGCGCCCCGTGAGAGGGCCTCGATGCCGAGGGCGCCGGAGCCGGCGAAGCAGTCGAGGACCACGGCTCCCTCGACGCCGCCGAGAGAGCCGAGCACGTCGAAGATCGCCTCGCGCACCCGGTCGCTCGTCGGGCGCACGGAGGGCTTGGCCGGGGCGAGCAGGCGGCGACCCCGCGCCGTTCCGCCGATGACGCGCACGGCCGAACGGTACCGCCGCTCAGCTCTTGAGCAGGTAGGCGGCCTCCTCCTCGCCGACGAAGAGCTCCAGCTCCTCGGCGAAGGCCGGATGGCGCTCGAGCCCGGGGTCGGCGTCGAGCACCGCACCGGCCAGCTCGCGTGCCGGCACGACGAGCTCCTCGTCGCGCACGAGCGAGGCGAGCCGGAGATCGTTGCGCCCTTTCTGCCGCACGCCGAGCAGCGTCCCCTCGCCCCTCAGCTCGAGGTCGACCCTCGCGAGCTCGAAGCCGTCGGCGGTCTCCTCGAGCGCGCGAAGCCGCCTCGCCGCCGCCGGCGCCAGGCCCGGGGCAGCGAAGAGGTAGCAGGTCGCCGGCGTCCCCCCGCGCCCCACCCGGCCCCTCAGCTGGTGGAGCTGCGCGATGCCGAAGCAGTCCGCGTCCTCGACGACCACGACCGTCGCCGAGGGCACGTCGACGCCGACCTCGATCACCGTCGTCGCGACGAGCACGTCGAGGGCACCCCGGCGGAACGCGGCCATGACGGCCTCCTTGTCCCCCGGCCGCATCTGGCCGTGCAGGACGCCGATGCGCAGGCCGGCGAGCTCGCCGGCGGCGAGGCGCTCGGCCTCCTCGACGACCGAGCGCAGGATCCTCGCCGCTCCGGCGCCAGCGCCTCGGCCTGGTGCGCCACGGGCACGATCGCCGCCGGGAGCCTCGTCGACCGGGGCGGCTCCAGGCTCGCCTGCCGCCTCCAGGTGCCCGAGGGCCTCCGGCTCCACCTCGCCGTCCTCGGGCTCCTCGCCGGGCCGGACGAGCGGGCAGACGACGTAGCTCTGCCGGCCCCGGGCGGCCTCGGCGCGCACGTGGCGCCACGCCTCCGCCTCCCCCGCCGCAGTCGACGCCCAGACGGTCCTCACCGGCAGCCGCCCGGGCGGGAGCTCCCCGAGCAGGGTGAGGTCCAAGTCGCCATAGAGGGTCATCGCGGCCGTGCGGGGTATGGGCGTCGCCGTCATGACGAGCAGGTCCGGCTCCAGCCCGGAACGGCCCTTCTCCCGCAGCGCGGCCCTCTGGTCGACGCCGAAGCGGTGCTGCTCGTCGACCACGGCGACGCCGAGGGACGAGAAGCGCACCTCGTCCGAGAGCAACGCGTGGGTCCCGACGACGATGTCGATCGCGCCCTCGGCGAGCCGAGAGGTGAGGCGGGACCTCTCCGATGCCGGGGTGCGGCTCGTGAGCAGGGCGACCTCGAGCGGCCGCTCACCGCCGAGCCGGCAGGCGTCGGGCACGCGCAGCCCCGAGAGCAGCCGGAGCGCCGCCAGCAGGTGCTGCTCGGCGAGCACCTCCGTCGGGACCATCAGCGCGCCCTGGTGGCCCCCGTCGACGGCGAAGAGGAGGGTCGCCAGCGCGACCACGGTCTTGCCCGAGCCGACGTCCCCCTGGAGCAGCCGGTGCATCGCCGTGGGCCGCTCGAGGTCCCGGGCGATCTCGCGCAGGCCCTGGCGCTGTGCCGAGGTGAGCTCGAAGGGCAGCCCTTGGACGAAGCGCCGGACGAGCTCGCCCCGGGTCGAGTGCCGGATGCCCCTCGAACGCGCCGCCGCAGCCCGCCGCCGCAGCTGCAGGGCGACCTGGAGCCGCCACAGCTCGTCGAAGGCGAGCCGACGCCTCGCCGCCTCCCGCTCCGCCTCCGAGGCGGGCTCGTGGATGCCGTGGAACGCCTCCGAGCGCGACACGAGGCCGAGCTCGCGGCGGCGCTCCGCCGAGAGCGGGTCGACGAGCGCGCCCTCTTCCTCGGCTCGCCTCAGCGCCTCCCGGACGATCGCGGCGATCTCGTAGGAGGCGATCCCGGACCGCTCGGACTGGCGGTAGAGCGGGACGATCCTGCCCGTCTGGCGCTGCCTCCGACGGCTGCCCGGGCGGGCCGGGCCGGGAGCGCCGGCGACGGCCCCCGAGCCCTGTGCCCGCGGCGAGACGCCGATGAGGTCGAGGAGCGGGTTGGTCATCTGCAGCCCTCCCCGGAACGCCGCAGGGCGGCCGTGGACGACGACCTCGTCGCCCCCGGCGAGCTGCCGGGCGCGCCAGGGCTGGTTGAAGAAGGTCACCGGCAGGCGCGCGCCGCTGGAGTCGGCCAGAAGGACCTGGACGACGGTGCGTCGGCCCCGGGCTCGGCGCGTCGAGACGCTGAGGACCCGGGCCCGGACGGAGGTCTCTCGGCCTTCGACCAGCTCCGAGATCGTGGTGATCGACCTCCTGTCCGCCCAGTCTCGGGGGTAGTAGGTCAGCAGGTCCAGGACGGAGCCGACGCCGAGCGCCTCGAGCGCCTGGGCGACGCGCGGGCCGACGCCGCTGAGCTCGGTGACGCCGATCTCGGCGAGACGGGCAAGGCGCCGGGCCACGGCGCGGTCACTCGATCGAGACGAGGAAGGGGTAGAGGGGCTGCCCGCCGGCATGCCGCTCGAGGCTGAGCTCGGGGTGCTCGGCCCGGAGCCACTCCGCCACGATGCGGCTGTCCGCGGTGGTGGCCCCCTGCCCTTCGATCAGCGTGACGATCTCCTGGCCCGGGCGGACGAGCCGGGCGAGCAGGTCGCAGGTCGCCTGGGCCAGCGTCGGGGCGACCGACTCGATCCCCTGGCGGGAGAGCCCGAGGTAGTCGCCCGCCTCGATCCTGCCGCAGGGCGCCTCGCCCGCTCGCACGGCCCGGGTGACCTCGCCGGCGACGATCCTCGACGCCGAGCGAGCCATCGCCTCGGCGTTCTCGTCGACCGACGCCTGGGGGTCGTACTCGAGCAGGGCGGCGAAGCCCTCCTGGATCCCCCGCGTCGGCACGACCCGGACCTTCTTCGCCGTGACGGCGGCCGCCTGCTCGGCGACGGGGACGATGTTCGAGTTGTTCGGCAGCACGACCACCTCCTCGCCTCGCGCCTGGTCGAGCGCGCCGAGGATGTCGGCCGTCGAGGGGTTCATCGTCTGGCCCCCGGCGACGACGACCTCCACGCCGAGCGATCGGAAGATCCTCGACACGCCGTCACCGGTGGCGACCGCGACGACCGAGGTCGCCGGCGGCGGCCCGGGGGGGGCCGGCTCGGCGGCGCCGCGTCCGGCCTGGCGGACCCAGAGCTCCTCTTCGACCTGCTCGGCGAGGTCGGTCACCCTGATGTTCCGGGGCCGCCCGGCGTCGAGCGCGGCATCGAGCGCGGCGCCGGCGTCGTCGGTGTGGATGTGACAGCTCCAGGTGCCCTCGCCGCCGACGACGACGATCGAGTCGCCGATGCCATCCCAGACCTGCTTGAGCGGGGGGATCGCCTCGTCTGGGGCGTCGAGCAGGAACATCACCTCGAAGCGCTGGCCGCTCGGGGCTCCACGGCCCGCCTCGTCCCCGGACCGCTCCTTTGGTGCCGAGCCGGTCGAGCGGACGAGCTCGCCGACCTCGGGGGGCAGCTCGAGCTCGCCGCCGCGCACCTCGCCGGTGACGCCGGCCGCGAGGGCGTCGAACAGCAGGACCAGCCCGGCGCCGCCGGCGTCGACGACCCCCGAGGCGGCCAGCACCGCAAGCTGCTCTGGCGTGCGCCACAGCGCCTCGACCGCCGCCCGCCTTGCGAGGTCGAGCACCTCGACGAGCCCAAGACCGCGTCCCGCCGCGTCGGCCGCCGCGTCGGCGACCGACAGCATCGTCCCCTCGACGGGCCGCAGGACGGCCTGGCGAGCCGCCGATGCCCCGGCGGCGATCCCGGAGGCGACCGTTGCCGCGCCGAGCTCCCCCGACGCCGACCGCTCGAAGGTCCGCGCCATCGCCCTCAGCACCTGGCAGAGGATCACGCCCGAGTTGCCTCTCGCCCCCATCAGCGAGCCATGGGCGATCGCGCCGCACACGCCGGGGAGCCCGGGCGGCTCGGGGAGCCCGGAGATCTCCGCGACGACGGCCTCGACGGTGAGCAGCATGTTCGTCCCGGTGTCGCCGTCGGGGACCGGATAGACGTTCAACCGGTTGATCACCGCCTGGTGGCGCCGCAGAAGGTCTCGGAAGCAGACCATCGCGCCGGCCAGGCCGCCGGCGTCGAGCGCGGGGATCCCGCCCTCGGCGTGCCGATCCATGGCGCAGGATGGTAACCTCGTCGCTCGCAAGCCGGGCATGCCGCGCGCGTGGTGACGCGGCTTGCAGCGGGAGGCGGCGCCGGACGGCGCCACCGCACGAGCGAGGTGCTGAGCGACATGGCAGCGGTGTGCGAGGTCTGCGGGAAGCACCCGAGCTTCGGCATGAACGTGTCGCACTCCCACCGGCGGACCAAGCGCCGGTGGGACCCGAACATCCAGCGGGTGCGTGCCCTCGTCGGCGGGACGCCGAGGCGGCTGTCCGTCTGCACCTCCTGCATCCGGGCGGGCAAGGTGGAGAAGGCCGTGCGCGTCCCCTGGTCTCCGCCCGAGCCGTAGCGAGGCTCGCCTCAGCCCAGCCGGTGCACGTAGCCCTCGACGGCGAGGGGCGACCCGGCGAGGAGGCGCTCGGTCCGATCGCCGCTGCAGCGGCCTATCTGCACCGGCGCGCGCAGGCTGGACGCGCGGAACGCTGCGGCGACGGCCGCGGGGTCCGGGGCGGCGAAGACGAGCTCGAAGTCCTCGCCGCCGAAGAGCGCGTCGGCGAGGGTCGCTCCCGGCCAGACCGGTACCTCGTCGAGCACGATTCCGACGCCGGAGGCGCTCGCAAGGCGGTCGAGGTCGAGCGCGAGCCCGTCGGAGACGTCGATCATCGCCCCCGCGCCGGCTGCTGCGGCCGCCCTCCCTTCCTGGAGGCGCGGCAACGGCCGGCGGTGCGCTCCCGCCAGCGCGGCGGCCGGGTGCCCGTCGCGAAGCGCCCTCAGCCCCGCGGCCGAGCGGCCGAGCGGCCCGGTGACGAACAGCGCGTCCCCCGGTCGTGCCCCTGACCGGAGGACCGGACGCCCGGCAGGGACGTGCCCGAGGATGGCGACAGAGATCACGAGGGCGCTCCCGGCAGAGAGGTCGCCGCCGACGACCGGACAGCCGTACCGCTGCGCAGCCTCGACCATTCCCTCGTAGATCCGCTCGAGATCCTCGAGGCTCCCTCCCGCCACCGCGACGACGGCGGCGGTCGGCGTGCCGGCCATCGCGGCGACGTCGCTCAGGTTCACCGCGAGCGACTTCCAGCCGACATCGGCCAGGCTCGACAGGGCCCGGTCGAAGTGGACGCCCTCGACGAGGCAGTCGCTCGCGAGCAGCAGGCGCCCGGACGACCGGGAGAGCACGGCGGCGTCGTCGCCGATCCACGTCTCACCCGGAGGAGCCTTCGGGAGCAGCCGCTCGAGCAGGGCGATCGCCTCGAGCTCGTCCGGGTGCCCGCCCGCGGTCATGCCAGGGCCCCCGCGCCGAGGCTTGCGCAACGGAGCCCGGGGAACCGGGCGAAGCGAGCCGGCGTCACCTTCGCCCGGCCCTCCGGTCGGCGTGGTACCAGACGTCGACCCCCCCCACCTCGACCGGTGGCCCGAGCGCGGCGGTGAGCTCGCTCACCGCGACCGGGGTCGCGTAGCCGATCGCCGGGTCGAGCACGACCGTGCCGATGCGCCACCGAGTCATGAACAGCCGGATCCCCGAGACCGTCGCCTGGTCGAGCGGCGGCGGGGGCCAGGGCGAATCCCTCCCGGCCCGGGCCGAGACGAACAGGTCGTAGACGACCCTCGGTGCCAGGGGGTAGATCGCGCTCGTGCCGCGCCGGCCCCCCCTCGTGGGCCTCGTCGCCTCGCCCCCGACGATCCGGAAGCGCATGCCGGACGCGGCCTGCCAGAGCATGGCGTTGTTCCAGGGAGGGGCGTCGTAGGGGTAGGTGAGCACGACGCTCCCCGGAGGGATCTGGCGCACCGCAGCCGAGGTGAAGTACGGGGGGATCTGCGCCACCTGCGAGGAGTAGGGGAAGCTCGGCACGAGGGGCAGCACGACGACTGCCGCGACGCAGCCCGTGAACAGCGCCGGCGAGACGGGCCTCGAGAGGCGCCGGAGCAGGCCCTTGGCACCCTGCGGGCCGCGCCCGCCGATCGGCTCGGCCATGGCGCGCCGCCTCGGCGAGTGCCGGCGGTGACCGACGGCGGCGCCTTCGGTGGCGAGCCGGGGCCGGGGATGGAGGAGGGCGTCGAGGCCGAGGGCGAGCAGGACGGCGACGGAGAGGTCGACGTAGAGGGAGAAGCGCGCCGCGAGGATGCCGGCGAGGAGCGACACCTTGCGGAACAGG
>JAJYNS010000049.1 GCA_021786195.1 Actinomycetes bacterium
AGGGCGACGAGCTCGCGGGCGAGCGCGAGGTAGACGGGCCGGGACCCGCCGAAGGCCTCGGCGGCCTCGGTGCACCACCAGGCGAACTCCTGCCCTGCGCCTCCCCAGTGCCTGCGCTCCCACTGGGTGACGGTCGATGTGACGTGGCCCGTGACGGCGTCGGCCGAGTCCTCCCTGCGGAGCGGCAGCTGCCAGCAGACGTCCGGCTTCATCTCCATCGGGGCGATCCCGCGCTCGAGCGCGGCGCGGTGCAGGGCGCAGCCGGGGCCGCCGTCGAACCCGGGGCGGTTCAAGAAGATGCACGCGCCGTCCACGATGCGGGTCGCGAGGCCGCCCTTCCTGCGCTTGAACGGACCGCCGGCGGCAGCCCTTGGGCGGTGCTGCCACTCGGCGTCTCCGAGGCTCTCCGCGGCGCGCCCGACCCTCTCGGCGTCCTCCGGGCCGCTCAGGTGCGCGCCGTAGGAGCAGCAGCCCTCCGCCCGCTCCGGAGCCGGCGCCGTGAGGACGCCCTGGCAGCCCGAGCCGTAGATGCAGGACCAGCGGCTCGTGAGGAAGGTGAGATCGAACAGCCAGGTCCGATCCTCGTCGGGGTCCTCGAAGCTCACCCACTCGCGGGCGTCGGCCGGCGCCCTCACGGGCAGGGGCTCCCGGCCGGCGCACCCGCCGGATGGCCGCAGCCTGCGCCGGCTCCGGCCGGGGCGGGGTCGCGAAGGAGCTCGCTGGCCCCGACGAGGGCGACCTGGCCCGCGGTCGGCTCGGCGCAGCAGAACCAGGACTCGCTGAGGCGCGGCCGCGGGCCCGGCATCGCCCTCGAGCGGGCGTCGGGCTCCGGCGGCCCCGGGTCGCGGCGGCCGAGCGACTCGAAGGCGACCCGGCGCACCTGGGCGTAGGTCGCCTCGGCGGGCTCGTCCTCGAGGGACGCCTCCTCCGCCAGCGCGGCGAGACGCTGCTGGAGCTCGTCGAGCCGCGGGTCGGCGGAGGACCAGGTCCAGCCGAGCGCCTCCGGGTCGTAGCCGCGAAGCGCCTGCTCGAGGACCGGATCGGGGTCCTCGAGCAGGAGGGAGCCGGGCGGCAAGAGGAGCCGGATCCCGTACTGCACGGGGTCCACGCTCTCGATGAGGTCGTGGGCTGCCACGAAGTCCAGGATCGAGACGACGTCCGCCGCCTCGGTCCAGGGGGTGAAGGGCAGGAAGGACGGGCGCGGCTCGATGCCGGCCGCCCGCAGCACCCGGACGGCCTCGGCGGCGTCCTCGGCGGTGTGCCCCTTGGCCAGGCGCTCGAGCACCGTCGCGCTCGTCGACTCGAACGCGGAGACGACGAACAGGCAGCCGGCACCGCCCATCTGCCGGACGACGTCGCGGTGGCGCAGCACGTGGCTCACCTTCACGGTCGCGTCGAAGCTGAGCTCGGGATGGCGGGCGTGGAGGGCCTCGACGAGGCGGCTCGCATGGGCGGGGCGGTTGAGGAAGTCGGGGTCCGCGAAATGGACGTGGCCGGCGCCCGCCTCGACCAGCTGGTCGACGTCGGCGAGCACGACTTCGACCGGCACGGCTCGTGTCCGGCCCGAGTAGACGGCCGGGACCGGGCAGTGGCGGCAGCGGTGCGAGCAGCCACGGCTGGCCTCGACCGAGCCGACGAGCCGAGCGCCGCCCGACCGGACCAGCCTCGCGTAGCGCTCGAGCGACGGCAGGACCCGGCGGTCGGGCACCGCGCGTGGCTCGCCCGCAGGCGCCGGCCCGCCCTTCGGGGGTGGGGAGCGGCGAGGCCGCCCGAGCTCCACCCGGACCTCGGGCCCGGAGGGGGCCGACGGCGCGCCGCCGGGCGCCCGGGCGAGCCCGTCCGCCCATTCGAGGAGGGCCTCGCTCGCCTCGCCCGCCACGGCGAGATCCCCGGGGCGGAGCTGGGGCGCCCCTGCCTGCGCGTACAGGCCGTGGAGCGCCACCGGCAGCATCGGACGCCTCGCCCTGACGGCCTCGAGCACGGAGAGCGCGAGACGCATGGCCGTGTGCATCGGGACCGAGCAGACCACGCCGTCGGCCCAGTCGACCTCTTCGGGCTCGAGCTGCTCGACGGCGAGGTCGCGCGCCCTCACCACGTGCCCGGCCCCGGCGAGCCAGGCGGCGGGAGCGCTGATCCCGAGAGGTTGGTGGCCCAGCTCGTAGGTCGACAGCAGGAGCAGCCGGCTCAAGCGATCTTCACCACGAGCTCGTCGTGGGCCCTGCGCAGCGCCGTCACGACCTGCGGCGGCGTGGGCGCTCGTGCGAAGAGGAAGCCGAGGTACCTGTCACCCTCGGGCAGCGGGCGCACCGCCCGGCCGAGCGGGGCGGTGACCTCGACGCCGGTGACGAAGGGGACCTCCCTCGCGCGCTCCCTGCCTTCGACCGCCTCGAGCGTGCCCGAGCGTGGCACCGGGATCATCATCACCCCGGCCGCCGAGCGCTCTCGCGTCGAGTCGAGCGTCCGGCCGAGCGCTCCGGCGAGGACGATCTCCTCGAGCGAGGCCCCGGCGGCGAAGCGCAGCGCCTTCGAGCACTTCCCGCCGATCGTACGCGCCGCGAGCTCGAGCACCACGGCCCGGCGCGCCGGGGCCGGTGGGGCTTCGGCCCGGGAGCCGTCGGCGAGGCGCACCTCGGCGTGCACCGGGCCGTGGACGATCCCGAGCGCCTCGGCGGCGCGGGCGACCGCGTCGAGGGCGTCGGCGAGGTCGGCCTCGGGGTGACCAGACGGCGTGACGTAGATGGTCTCCTCGAAGAACGGGCCCTCGAGCGGGTCGGGCTTGTCGAACACGGCGAGGACCTCGAGCCGTCCCTCGCGCACGATCGCCTCGACCGCCACCTCCTCGCCCGGGACGTACTGCTCGACGAGGAGCGGCTCGGAGGCCGGCGCGCCCGCCTCCTCGAGGATGGCCCGCACCCACGCCGCCGCCGAAGCCGCCGACGCGGGGTCGTCCGCCCTGATGACCCCGCGGCTCCCAGAGAGGGAGACGGGCTTGACGACGACGGGGAAGCCGAGCTCGCGTGCGGCCTCGACGACCCCACTCGCCTCGGCGGCGCGCTCGCCCGGGTCGCCGGGGACCCAGCGCCAGCCAGGTTGCCGGACCCCGGCCGCGCCGAGCAGGCGGCGCGCTGCCAGCTTGTCCCGGGTCGCGGCGACGGCGGCAGGCGGGTTGTGCGAGAGCCCGAGCCGCTCGCAGGCGATCGCCGCGGCGAGGCCGCCCTGGTCGTCGACGGCGAGGACGGCGTCGAGCGGGAGCCGCCGGGCGAGATCGACGATGCGGTCCGCCGCCTCCTCCGGCCGGGACAGGTCGACCTCGAGGAAGCGGTCCCCCATCACCCCCGAGAGCGCCTGGGGGGCGTCGGACGCGGTGACGACCTCGACGCCGAGCCGGCGGGCCGCGGCGAGGAACTCCGGGGCTCGGTAGGTCGAAGTGGGGAGCACGAGCAGGGCGCGGGGCATCCCCCCATCTTTGCGCGTTCGTCTTCGCGCGCCGCAGCCCGGGCGCACCTACGATGGTCGGGTGACGGCCCACAGCTCGTTCGGCCCAGGCGGAGGGGTGCTGCCGGTCCTTAGGGTGACCGAGGCGGCCCGCAGGCTCGTGCTCGAGGCGCGAGACGGCGAGGAGGGAGCCGAGGCGCTCGCCCTCTACCTCGAGGTCAGCGGCTCGGCCGGCGGTGCCTGGACCTACGACATGTGGTTCGGCCCGCTCGCCGACGCCGCCCCCGGTGACGCCGTCGAGCACCACGAGGGCCTTGCCGTCGTCGTGCCGTCCTCGAGCATCGAGAGGATCGCCGGGGCCACGCTGGACGTCGGCGAGCGCGACGGGGCCGAGGGGGACGGCGGCCTCGTCATCCTCAACCCCAACGTCGCGCCACAGGAGCGGCCGCTGGCCGCCCCGCCGCCGCTGCTCCCCGAGGGGGCCGACCTCGACGGGCTGCTCGCCAGGCGGGTCGCCGCGGTGCTCGACGACGTGATCAACCCCCAGATCGCCGCCCACGGCGGGTACGCGGAGCTCGTCGGCGTGGCCGGCACGACTGCCTTCCTGCGCCTCGGGGGCGGCTGCCAGGGCTGCGGCCTCGCACAGGTCACCCTCAGCCAGGGGATCGTCGTCGCGATCCAGGACGCGGTGCCCGAGATCGACGACGTCGTCGACGTGACTGCCCACGAGGCCGGCACGGACCCGTACTACGCGGCCTCGAAGAAGTGAGGCGCGGCGCGCCGGTAGATTGCCGGCGTGCTCCGCTTCCTGACCGCCGGCGAGTCGCACGGCCGCGCGCTCGTCGTCGTCGTCGAAGGGCTTCCCGCCGGTCTGCCGGTCGATGCGGAGGAGATCGCCGGGGAGCTCGCCCGCCGTCGCCTCGGCTACGGCCGTGGGCCGAGGATGCGCTTCGAGCGCGACGAGGTGACCCTGCTCGGTGGGGTCCGCCACGGCCGGACGCTCGGCTCCCCGGTCGCGATCGAGATCGGGAACACCGAGTGGCCGAAGTGGGAGCAGGAGATGTCGCCCGCCCCCGGTGCGCCCTCGAGGATCCTGACGGCGCCGCGCCCGGGCCACGCCGACCTCGTCGGCATGCTCAAGTACGGCTTCGACGACGCCCGTGACGTGCTCGAGCGTGCCTCGGCTCGAGAGACCGCGGCGAGGGTCGCGGTCGGCTCGCTCGCCAAGGCGCTGCTGTCCCACCTCGGCGTCGCCGTGCTCAGCCACGTCGTCTCGATCGGGGAGGCGTCCGCCCCGGTGCTCCGGCGCCCGCTGCCCTCGGACCTGCAGGCGATCGACGACTCCCCCGTGCGATGCCTCGACGCCGCAGCGGCAGAGGCGATGGTCGAGGAGATCAAGGCGGCGGCCAAGGTGGGGGACTCGCTCGGCGGTGTGGCCGAGGTCCTCGCCTACGGGGTGCCCGTCGGCCTCGGCAGCCACGTCCACTGGGACCGCAGGCTCGACGGGCTGCTCGCCCAGGCGCTCATGAGCATCCCGGCGGTGAAGGGCGTCGAGCTCGGCGAGGGGTTCGACCTCTCGCGCCGGCGTGGCTCGGAGGCCCACGACGCGATCTCCTTCGACGCCGCCTCGCGCTCCTATGTGCGCGAGACGACCCGGGCCGGAGGGGTGGAGGGAGGGATCTCCATCGGCGGGCTGCTCGTCGCCCGCGCCGCGATGAAGCCGCTCGCCACGCTCAACCGGCCCGTGCTGAAGACCGTGGACGTGGTCACGAAGGAGGAGACCGTCTCGTTCAAGGAGCGCACAGACGTGACCGCCGTGCCGGCGATGGGCGTCGTCGCCGAGACCATGGTGGCCCTTGTGCTCGCCGGCGAGGCGCTACGCAAGTTCGGCGGCGACTCGCTCGCCGAGCTCCTCCGCAACCGCGACGGCTACCTCGCCTCGCTCGGAGAGACGCCCTCGGCGGCGACCGGGGCGCGGCCGGGCGCCGCTGCCGGCGGGGAGCCCCCCGCCGAGCCGGCCGCCGGCGCGCGATGACCTCTCGGGCCGGCCGCGGCCCGAGGACGGGTGCAGCGTGAAGCGGTCGAGCGACCACATCCTGCTCGTCGGCCTGACTGGCGCCGGCAAGACGGCGGTCGGGCGGCTCGTCGCCGGGCTCCTCGGGCGCCCGTTCGTCGACGCCGACGTCGAGGTCGGGCCGGCGAGGGGCACGGGCGGCTCGGCGCCCGGGGCCGCCGGGACCGGGGTGCTGCTCGACGCGCTCGAGCAGCCGGCGCCCTTGGTCGTCGCCGTCGGCGACGCGGCGGTGCTTGACCCCCGGCTCCGCCGCCTGCTCGCGCCAGCGGGGAGCGTGGTCTGGCTCCGGGCGAGGCCCGAGACGCTCGTCGAGCGCCTGGCCGGGCGCGAGGGGCGGGCGCCGCTTCGGGTCGAGCCCGCCTCGTCCTTGGACCGGCTGATCGCCGAGCGCCACCCGCTCTACGGCGGGCTCGCCACCGGGGTCGTGGACGTCGACGACCTCGAGCCCGCCCAGGCTGCCCAGGCCGTCCTCGACGCCGTCGTCCGCAGGGTGCCGGTCGAGGTGCCCGGCCACCGCTACGAGACGCTGGTCGGGCCGGGAGCGCTCAGGCGGCTCGGCGCCATGCTGCCCTCGAGGGCCCGGCGCGCCGCGGTGGTGTCCCAGGAGGGCGTCGACGTCGAGGTCGAGCTCGGCCTGGACCTCGTGCGGGTGTCGATCCCCGACGGTGAGGCCGCGAAGTCGCTGAGCACCGTCGAGGGGCTCTGCCGGACATTCGCACGTGCGGGGATCACCCGCCACGACGTCGTGGTCGCCGTCGGCGGTGGTGTGGTCACCGACGTCGCGGGGTTCGCCGCCTCCTGCTACCACCGGGGCGTCGACCTCCTGAACGTGCCGACGACGCTGCTCGCCCAGGTCGACGCGGCGATCGGGGGCAAGACCGGCGTGAACCTGCCCGAGGGCAAGAACCTCGTCGGCGCCTTCTGGCAGCCGCTCGGGGTCGTCTGCGACACCTCGACGCTCGCGACCCTGCCGGAGCGGGAGTGGCGCTCGGGCCTCGGCGAGATGGCGAAGTACGCGTTCCTCGGCGTGGACGACCTCGACCGGCTCCCCCTTCCCGAGCAGGTGGCACGCTGCGTCGCCTGCAAGGCGTCGGTCGTCGCCGCCGACGAGCGCGAGGGCGGCCGGCGGATGGTGCTCAACTACGGCCACACCCTTGGCCACGCCGTCGAGGCGGCCCTGCTCGAGCGGCCAGGGGCCGAGCTGCGCCACGGCGAGGCGGTCGGCATCGGCCTCGTGTTCGCCGCACGCCTGGCCCGGCTGCTCGGTCGTATCGACGACGCCCGAGTCGAGCGGCACGTCGAGGTCGTCGCCGGCTACGGCCTCCCGACGAGGATCCCGGCGGGCCTCGACCCCTCGGAGCTCCTCGCGCTCATGACGAGGGACAAGAAGGCGACCGAGGGGCTCACCTTCGTCCTCGACGGGCCCTCGGGCGTCGAGGCGGTGCGAGGTGTCGGGCGCGAGACGGTCGAAGAGGCGCTGGCCCGCTCCGCGGCCGGGGCGGAGGCCTCGGCGTGAGCCCGCCCGTGATCCTGCTCCTGTCGGGACCCAACCCGGCGCTCCTCGCGAAGCGCCGGCCCGACGTCCTCGGCCCCTCGGGGCTTGCCGAGCGGCTGGCGCGCGCCGAGGCAGCCGCCGAGCGCCTCGGGCTCGGGCTGGAGCACCTCCAGAGCGAGCACGAGGGCGACCTCGTGCTCGCCGTGCGCCGAGCCCGGGGCCGGGCGGCCGCGATCGTCGTCGACGCCGGCGCCCTGCGCCGCTACGGCTGGGCGCTCCACGACGAGCTCGCCACCTTCGCCGGCCCGGTCGTCGAGCTGCAGCCGACGAGCCCCGACACGAGGCCGCCTTCGCGGCGAGGCTCGGTCCTCGCTCCCGTCTGCGACGGCACCGTCGCCGGCTTCGGCGCGGCCGGTTACGAGCTCGGCGTCGAGGCGGCGGCGCGGCTGCTGCACTCCCCCGCCCCGGCGCCTGCTCGGGGCCGGCGGTCCTGAGCTAGGTTCGCCGGGGTGCGACCGGCGTTCGTGAGCGAGTCGCTGCCGCCGATGGACGTCGCCGGCCGCCTCGGCCGCCTCCGCGACCACCTCGACGCCGCCGGCTGCGACGCCCTCGTGGTGACGAAGCTGGAGAACGTCCGGTACCTCACCGGCTTCACCGGCTCGGCGGGGATGCTCCTCGTCGCCCCGGACCGCGCCCTCCTGCTGACCGACGGCCGCTACCGGGACCAGGCGGCCGCCGAGCTCGCCGCCGCCGGCGTGGCGGCCGAGCTCGAGATCGCCGGCGTCGCCGGCCAGCTCGAGGCCCTGGGTCGCGCCGCGGCGGGCGCCGGCCGGGTCGGTCTCGAGGCGAGGTCGGTGACCTGGGCGCTGGAGCGGCGGTTGGAGGAGCAGTTCGAGGGCTCCACGCTCGTCCCGACCCTCGGCGTGGTCGAGGCGTTGCGCCAGGTGAAGGACGAGGGCGAGGTCGCGCGCATCGAGGCGGCCTGCGACGTCGCCGACGTCGCCATCGCCCAGGTGAAGCCGATGCTGGCCTCGGGCTGCACGGAGGCGGAGTTCGCGACCGAGCTGGAAGCCGAGATGCGCCGGAGGGGATCGTCCGGAGCGGCCTTCGAGACGATCGTCGCGAGCGGCCCGAACAGCGCGATGCCCCATGCCCGGCCCTCTTCGAGGGCGATCGGCCCGGGCGAGCTCGTCGTGCTCGACTTCGGCGCGACGGTCGAGGGCTACCGCTCGGACATGACGAGGACGGTGTGCCTCGGCGAGCCCCCGCCGGACCTCGTCGCGCTCGTCGATGCCGTCTTCGCTGCCCAGCGGGCGGGTCTTCGCGCCGTCGCCGAAGGCGTCGCGGCCAGCGAGGTCGACCGGGCCTGCCGGGAGGCGCTCGCCGACGCCGGGCTCGCGGACGCCTTCTCCCACTCGACGGGCCACGGCGTGGGTCTCGAGATCCACGAGGCCCCGGCGGTGTCCAAGGACTCGACTGATATCCTGCGTGCGGGCGCCGTCGTGACGGTCGAGCCTGGCGCCTACCTCGCCGGCCGGGGCGGGGTGCGCATCGAGGACACCGTGCTCGTCGGGCGCTCCGGGGCTCGCGCTCTCACGAAATCGACGAAGGACTACACCCTCTGATGGCGATAACGCTCACCGAGTTGAAGAACGGCATGGCGATCGACCTGCCCGACGGGCTCTTCTCCGTGGTCGAGTTCCAGCACGTGAAGCCCGGCAAGGGCGGGGCCTTCGTCCGCACCAAGCTCCGCAACCTGAGGACCAAGGCCGTGATCGAGCGCACCTTCCGCTCCGAGGAGAAGGTCGAGCAGGCGGTCATCGACAAGCGGGAGATGCAGTTCCTCTACCGCGACGGCGACGAGTACGTCTTCATGGACTCGACGAGCTACGAGCAGATGAGCGTCTCGGGCGCGTCGCTCGGCGGCTCGACGGCGTACCTGAAGGAGGGCGACTCCGTCGTGCTCGCGCTCTACGGCGGGGAGATCGTCGACGTCGACCTGCCGGCGGCGGTCGAGCTCGCCGTCGTCGAGACCGAGCCGGGACTTCAGGGCGACCGGGTCTCCGGCGCCCGCAAGCCGGCGACGACCGAGACCGGCCATGTCGTCCAGGTCCCGCTGTTCGTGAACCCGGGCGACCGGATCAAGGTCGACACCCGGACCGGTGAGTACCTCACGAGGGCCTGAGCGCGACGGCCGCCCACCTCTCGCCGGCGAGCGCCGGAGGTCCAGGGAGCGGGCGCTCGGCCTGCTGTACGAGGCGGAGGCGAAGGGCGTCCGCGCCGAGGACCTGCTCGCCGAGCTGCCCGCGCCACCCGAGCCCTACGCCGAGGAGCTGGTGCGCGGCGTGGGGGAGCGCATCACGGAGATCGACGTCCTCCTCGCCGACAAGGCGCGAGCCTGGGCGGTCGGTCGCATGCCGGCGGTCGACCGCCAGGTGCTGAGGATCGCCGCCTTCGAGCTCCTCTGGCGCCCGGAGGTGCCCCTCGCCGTCGTGATCGACGAGGCGCTCGAGCTCGTCAAGCAGTACTCGACCGCCGACTCGGCACGCTTCGTCAACGGGGTGCTCGCCGCCCTGGCGGCCGGGGCGCGTGCCGGCGAGGCGGCAGGCGCGTGAGCGGCGCCTACGAGCGCGCCGGGGTCGACTACGCGACGCTCGACGCCGCGAAGCGCGCCGCCCTCGAGGCCGCCGCCTCGACAGCCGGCTACTCGCTGCCTCGAGCCGCGCTCGTGGAGGCCTCGCTCGGCGAGCCGGCGGTCGTCGTCGACGTCGGCGGCCTGCGCCTCGGCTTCGTCCTCGAGTGCCTCGGGACGAAGTCGGCGATCGCCCGCGCCTACGAGGCGCGAGGCGGCGCCCAGCGGTTCGAGGCGGTCGGCTACGACACCGTCGCCGCCGCGGTCAACGACTGCGTCTGCGTCGGGGCGCTGCCGTTCGTCGTCAACGCCTACTTCGCCACCGGCTCCGCCGACTGGTACTCCGGGGGCCGCCACGCCTCGCTGGTCGCCGGCTGGCGGCGGGCGTGCGCGGAGGCCGGTGCGGCGTGGGGCGGGGGCGAGTCGCCGACGCTCTCGGGTCTCGTCGAGCCCGACCAGGTCGACCTCGCGGCGAGCGCCGTCGGGCGGGTTCCCGACGGGGTCGAGCCCCTCCTCGGCGAGGCCCTGGCGCCGGGGGACGAGATCGTCCTCGTCGCCTCCTCGGGCCTCCACGCCAACGGCGCCTCGCTCGCCCGAGAGGTCGCCGCCCGGCTGCCCGAGGGGCTCGGGACCGAGCTGCCGAGCGGGCGCGAGCTCGGCGAGGCCCTGCTCGACGAGAGCGTCATCTACGTGCGGCTTGTCGAGCGCCTGCTCGGCGAGGCGCTGCCGGTCCATTACCTCAGCCACGTCACCGGCCACGGCCTGCGCAAGCTGATGCGAGCCCGGCGCGAGCTCGGCTACGTCGTCGAGCACCTGCCCGAGGTCCCCGAGGTGCTGGGCTTCCTCGCCGCCGCCGCCAGGCTCTCGCCGAGGGAGGCGTACGGGACGTTGAACATGGGGGTCGGGCTCGCCTGCTACCTCGCGCCCGGGTCCGCCGGGCGCGCCGTAGAGCTCGCGGCGGAGCTCGGCTACCGGGCCCTCCACGCCGGCCGGGTCGTCGACGGCCCCCGCCGGGTGGTGCTCGAGCCCGTCGGTGTCGAGTTCGGCGGCGCCGAGCTCGAGCTGCGCTAGCCCTGTGGCCCCCGGCACCGCCGGAGCGGCCCCGGCGCACCCCTGCCCGCCGCGGTAGGCTCAGCCGGTACGTGAAGCGGGTCCGGCGAGGCCCGTACGGACGGTGAAGGAGCGTCGTGGCAGAGCGTGAGCGGAGCAGTGCGCCCCGCGGCGCCCCACTTCCTGCCCGCCGCTCGGTCGTGATGGACGCCGCCGACGTGGGCCGGGTGCTGGTGCGCATCGCCCACGAGGTCGTCGAGCGCAACCACGGCACCTCGGGCCTGGTCGTCGTGGGCTTGCAGACGGGAGGGGTCCCCCTAGCGGAGCGGCTCGCCGGCCACCTCGCGTCGATCTCCGGCGCCCCGGTGCCCCTCGGCCGGCTCGACGTCGCCTTCTACCGCGACGACCTGCGCATCCGGCCGGTCCGTCCGGAGTCGGTGACGGAGATCCCGACGGAGCTCACCGGCCGCGTCGTGGTGCTCGTCGACGACGTGCTGTTCACCGGAAGGACCGTTCGCGCCGCGTTGGACGCGCTCGCCGACCACGGCCGGGCGCAGGCCGTGCAGCTGGCGGTGCTCGTCGACCGGGGGCATCGAGAGCTGCCGATCCGGCCCGACTACGTCGGAAAGAACCTCCCCACCCGGCGCGACGAGACCGTCGAAGTCGGCGAGTGGGGCGTGGCGATCCGCGGGACGGGCGAGTGAGCCGGCCCGGGCTGCTGTCGGTCGCCGATCTCGGGCGCGAGGGCATCGTCGAGCTGTTGCACCTCGCCGACTCCTTCGCCCAGGTCGCCGCCAGGCCGATCCCGAAGGTGCCGGCCCTTCGCGGCAGGACCGTCGCGACGGTGTTCTACGAGAGCTCGACGCGCACCCGCCTCTCATTCGAGACGGCGGCCAAGCGGCTGTCGGCCGACACGATGACCTTCACCGCCCAGACCTCCTCGGTCACCAAGGGCGAGTCGCTTCGCGACACGGTCGAGACGCTCGACGCGATGGGCGTGGATGCGATGGTCGTGCGCCACGCGTCCGCGGGGGTGCCGGCCCGGGTGGCGGGCTGGGTCCGGGCGGCCGTCGTCAACGGGGGGGACGGCGAGCACGAGCACCCCACCCAGGCGCTCGCCGACTGCTTCACGCTGCGCGAGGCGCTCGCCCGCCGGGGCGGGGGGCAGCCGGCCGACGACTTGAAGGGCCTTCGCGTCGCGATCGTCGGTGACGTCCGCCACAGTCGGGTCGCCCGCTCGGACGTCCTCGCCCTCGGCGCCCTCGGCGCCGAGGTGGTCCTCGTCGGCCCGCCCACCCTGCTGCCGCCCTCGACCGAGGGCTGGGGGGTCGCCGTCGCCCACGACCTCGACGAGGTGCTGGGCGAGGTCGACGTCGTCTACCTGCTGCGCATCCAGGCGGAGCGGCTCAGGGAGGCGTTCGTGCCGAGCCTGGAGGAGTACACCGAGCGCTTCGGGCTGACCCGAGCTCGCGCCCGCCGGCTTCCCGAGGAGCTCCTCGTCATGCACCCCGGACCGATGGTCCGGGGTGTCGAGATCGACGCCGAGGTCGCCGGATCGGCCCGCAGCCTCGTCACCAGCCAGGTGCGCAGCGGGGTCGCCGTCCGTATGGCGGTGCTGTTCCGCCTGCTCGCCCGTGCCGAGGAGCGGGCCGGTGGCTGAGGCTCGCCTTCCGACCGTCGTCCTGCGCGGCGGCACTGTCGTCGGCGCGGACCGCGCCGAGCGAGGCGACGTCCTCGTCGAGGGAGGGAGGATCGTCGCCATCGGTCCGGGGATCGAGGTGCCCCGAGGCTCGAGCGTCCTCGACGCCGGCGGCTGCCTCGTCGGCCCCGGGCTCGTCGACCTCCACGCGCACCTGCGAGAGCCGGGGCACGAGGAGGCCGAGACGATCGAGACGGGGTCGCGCGCCGCGGCGCTCGGCGGCTACAGCGCCGTCGTCGCGATGGCGAACACCGACCCGCCGATCGACCACCCGGCGGCCGTGCGCGCCGTGGCCGAGCTCGCCAAGGGTGCCCTCGTCGAGGTCGCCGTCGCCGGCGCGATCACCAAGGGGCGCGCCGGGGAGCGCCTGGCGCCGCTCGCGGAGATGGCGGCCCTCGGCGTCCGGATCTTCAGCGACGACGGCCGTGGGGTCCAGCACGCCGGGCTCATGCGCCGGGCGCTCGAGTACGCGCGGCCCCTCGGCGTGCTGCTCGCGCAGCACTGCGAGGACGAGGACCTCGTCGCCGGTGGCGTGATGCACGAAGGGGCGTGGTCGAGCCGCCTCGGCCTTCCCGGCCAGCCTGCCCTCGCCGAGGAGTCGATGCTCGCCCGGGACCTCGACCTGGTCCGGCTGACCGGCGCGCCGATGCACTTCCTCCACCTCTCGACTGCTCGCTCGGTGGAGCTCGTGCGCCGGGCACGGGCCGAGGGGCTGCCGGTGACGGCGGAGGCGACGCCGCACCACCTGACGCTCACCGACGCCGAGGTGGCGGGCTTCGACCCCCTCTACCGGGTCAACCCGCCGCTGCGCCCCGCCGCCGACGTCGCCGCGGTGCGCGCCGGCCTGCTCGACGGGACGATCGACGCCGTCGCGACCGACCATGCCCCCCATGCCCCAGACACGAAGGAGCTCCCCTTCGATCAGGCCCCTCCGGGGATGATCGGCCTCGAGACGGCGCTCTCGGTCGCCTACGGGGCGCTGTGCCTCGGTCCCGAGGACGACGTGCCCGGCTGGCTACGGGCGGTTGCGGAGCCCGATGCGCCAAGCCCTCGCCGGTCGCAGGCGCCGCCGGTGCCGAGGCTCGCCGGCGCGGTCGAGCTCTTCCGTCTCATGTCCAGCCGGCCGGCGGCGATCTCCGGCCTGGACGCGAGGGGCGGCCACGGCGGCCCGCTCGCCCCGGGCGCCCGCGGCCACCTCTGCGTCTTCGACCCCGGCGAGCGCTGGCGGGTGGACCCGGGCGCGGGCGCGAGCCGCAGCGCGAACACGCCGTTCGCCTCGAGGGAGCTCGTCGGGCGCGTCCGCCACGTCCTCGTTGCCGGTGAGCCGGTCGTCGTCGGCGGCGAGGCCCAGCGATGAGGGCCCGGCACCCCGAGGCGCTCGTCGTGCTCGCCGACGGGACGACCTTTCGCGGCGAGGCCTTCGGCGCGCTCGCCTCGGGCGAGGCGACGGTCGCGACCGGAGAGCTCGTGTTCAACACGGCGATGTCCGGCTACCAGGAGATCGTCACCGACCCCTCCTACGCCGGCCAGGTGATCGCGTTCACCTACCCCCACATCGGCAACTACGGCGTCAGCCCCGCCGACGAGGAGTCAGGGAGGCCGTACTGCCGAGGGATCGTCGTCCGCGACCTTGCCAGCCGGCCGAGCAGCTGGCGGGCGGAGGGCGACCTCGAGTCCTTCCTCGAGGCCCACGGCCTCGGCGGGGTCTGCGGTGTCGACACGAGGCGGCTCACCCGGCACGTCCGGGAGGTCGGGGCGATGCCCTGCGCCCTCGGGACCGCGCCGGAGGGCGAGCTGCTCCTCGCGGCGAAGGCGGAGCCGGGGACCGAGGGGGTCGACCTCGTCGGCGAGGTGACCACCGCGGCGCCCTACGAGGTGCCCGGCGGGCCGCTCAGGGTCGTGGCCTACGACTTCGGCGTGAAGGCGACGATGCTGAGGAGCCTCTCCTCCTTCGCCACGGTCGAGGTCGTCCCGGCGACGACGCCCGCGGACGAGGTCCTCGCCAGCCGGCCCGACGGGGTGCTCCTCTCGAACGGCCCCGGCGATCCCGCCGCCCTGTCGCACCTCGTCGCCACGGTGAGGGAGCTGCTCGGCGAGGTCCCGGTCTTCGGGATCTGCCTCGGGCACCAGCTGGTCGCCGCCGCCCTCGGGGCGAGCACCTACAAGCTGCACTTCGGGCACCACGGGGCGAACCACCCCGTCCGGCGGCTGTCGACCGGCACGGTCGAGGTGACGAGCCAGAACCACGGCTACGCCGTCGACCCCGGCTCCCTGGAGCGGGCGCCGGAGGCCGTGGAGGTCACCCACGTCAACCTGAACGACGGCGTCGTCGAGGGGATCGAGTGCCGAGGGCTGCGCGCCTTCGCCGTGCAGTACCACCCCGAGGCGGGGCCCGGGCCGCACGACGCCCGCTACCTGTTCGGGAGGTTCCGCGACCTGATGGAGCGGAGCGAGACGGCGGGGCGGCGACCCTGATGCCTCGGCGCGACGACATCTCCACGATCCTCGTCCTCGGGTCCGGGCCGATCGTCATCGGCCAGGCGTGCGAGTTCGACTACTCCGGCACCCAGGCCTGCAGGGTCCTCCGAGAGGAGGGCTACCGAGTGGTGCTCGTGAACTCCAACCCGGCGACGATCATGACCGACCCCGGCCTCGCCCACCGGACCTACGTCGAGCCCCTCGTACCCGACGTCGTCGCCGCCATCGTCGAGCGGGAGCGGCCAGACGCCGTGCTGCCGACGATGGGCGGCCAGACCGCCCTCAACCTCGCCGTGGCGCTGCACTCCTCAGGGGTGCTCGAGCGGTTCGGCGTCGAGCTCATCGGCGCGAGCCTCGAGGCGATCCGGACCGCCGAGGACCGGGAGCGGTTCAAGGAGGCGATGACCGAGATCGGCCTCGCCGTGCCGGACTCCGGCTTCGCCCACGACCTCGACGAGGCGCTCGCCATCGGCGAGGCCGTCGGCTTCCCGGCGATGGTGCGGCCGTCGTTCATCCTCGGCGGCGCCGGGACCGGCATCGCCCGCGACTCGGCCGAGCTCGCCGAGCTCGCCCGTGCCGGGCTCGCGGCGAGCCCGGTCTCCGAGATCCTCGTCGAGCGCTCGATCGCCGGCTGGAAGGAGTACGAGCTCGAGGTGATGCGCGACCGGGCGGACAACTGCGTCGTGGTCTGCTCGATAGAGAACTTCGACCCGATGGGCGTGCACACCGGCGACTCGATCACCGTCGCCCCGGCCCAGACGCTCTCGGACGTCGAGTACCAGGCGATGAGGGACGCCGCCCTCGCCTGCATCCGCAGGGTCGGCGTCGAGACCGGCGGCTCGAACATCCAGTTCGCCGTCGACCCGGCGACGGGCCAGCGCCTCGTCATCGAGATGAACCCGAGGGTGTCGCGCTCGTCCGCGCTCGCCTCGAAGGCGACGGGCTTCCCGATCGCGAAGATCGCCGCTCGCCTCGCCGTCGGCTACACGCTCGACGAGATCGCGAACGACATCACGAAGGCGACGCCGGCGAGCTTCGAGCCGACGATCGACTACGTCGTGACCAAGGTCCCGCGCTGGGCCTTCGAGAAGCTGCCCGGGGTCGCCGACCGGCTCGGCACGCGCATGCAGTCGGTCGGCGAGGTGATGGCGATCGGGCGCACCTTCCCCGAGTCCCTCCAGAAGGCGCTGCGGGGCCTCGAGCAGGGGAGGCTCGGACTGAACTGCGACCCCGCCGAGGCGCGCCTCGAGGCCTGCTCGACCGAGGAGCTGCTCGAGCGCGCCAGGGTCGCCACGCCGGAGCGGCCCTTCGAGGTCGAGGCGCTGCTCAGGCGCGAGGTGCCGGTGGAGCGCGTCGCCGAGGCGACGGGGATAGACCCGTGGTTCCTGGACCGGATCGAGGAGATCGTCGAGGGCAGGCGCCTGCTCGACGGCCTGGCACGAGCCGGCGCCGGGGCGCTCGCGGGCGTCCCGGCGTCGACCTGGCGCCGGCTCAAGCGCCTCGGCTTCTCCGACGCCCAGATCGCCTGGCGCCTAGAGGTCGAGGAGCGGGAGGTGCGTGTCGCCCGGCTCGCCGCCGGCGTAGCCGCGACGTTCAAGACCGTCGACACCTGCGGGGCGGAGTTCGCCGCCGAGACCCCCTACTACTACTCGACCTACGAGGAGGAGGACGAGGTCCGTCCCGCCGAGAAGCCCAGGGTCGTCATCCTCGGCTCCGGACCGAACCGCATCGGCCAGGGCATCGAGTTCGACTACTGCTGCGTGCACGCGAGCCAGGCGCTGAGGGAGGCGGGCTACGAGACGGTGATGGTCAACTGCAACCCCGAGACCGTCTCGACCGACTACGACACCTCCGACCGCCTCTACTTCGAGCCGATCACCGAGGAGGACGTCCTCGGGGTGCTCGAGGCCGAGCGCTCGGCGGGTGCGGGCGGGGTGGTCGGGGTGATCGTCGGGCTCGGCGGCCAGACCCCCCTCAAGCTCGCGGGGCGGCTCGGGCCAGGCCAGGTGCTCGGCACGAGCCCCGAGTCGATCGACGCCGCCGAGGACCGGGAGCGGTGGGCGGCGCTGTGCGCCCGGCTCGAGATCCCCCAGCCGGCGGGGGGCGTGGCGCGCTCCCTCGCCGAGGCGAGAGCCGTCGCCGAGCGCATCGGCTATCCGGTCCTCGTGCGGCCGAGCTACGTGCTCGGGGGCCGGGCGATGGAGATCGTCTACGACGACCAGGGGCTCGAAGAGGCGATGGCGCAGCTCCAGGGGAAGGGCTCGCTCGGGCGCGAGGGCGGGCTCTCGGCCGAGCGCCCGGTGCTCGTCGACCGCTTCCTGGAGGACGCCGTCGAGGTCGACGTCGACGCGGTGCGGGACAGCGCCGGCGAGGTGCTGATCGGCGGGGTGATGGAGCACGTCGAGGAGGCCGGCGTGCACTCGGGCGACTCGGCCTGCGCCATCCCGCCGCCGACGCTCTCGGCCGAGACCGTCGCCGTGCTCGAGGGCTACACCGCCTCGATCGCTGGCGCGCTGGAGGTGGTCGGGCCGCTCAACGTCCAGTACGCGGTGAAGAGCGGCCAGGTCTTCGTGATCGAGGCGAACCCCCGTGCCAGCCGGACCGTGCCGTTCGTCTCCAAGGCGACCGGCGTGCCCCTCGCCAGGGTGGCGGCCCGACTGATGCTCGGGGCGACGCTCGCCGAGCTCAGGGCCGAGGGGATGCTCGCCTCGGCCGTCGCGCCGGGCGCCTCGGCCGTCGCGCCGGGCGCTCGGTCGCGCAACGTGAGCGTCAAGGAGGCCGTCCTCCCCTTCGACCGCTTCCCGGGCGTCGACGCCCTGCTCGGCCCCGAGATGCGCTCGACCGGCGAGGTCATGGGGGTCGCCCCGACGTTCGGGCTCGCCTTCGCCAAGAGCCAGATCGCCGCCGGCAACCGCCTCCCGGAGTCCGGGCTGGTCCTCTTCTCGCTGGCGGACCGCGACAAGCCCCAGGGGCTGCTCGCGGCCCGCTCCTTCGCCGAGCTCGGGTTCTCCATCGCCGCGACCGAGGGCACGGCGGAGTACCTCGAGGACAACGGGGTCGCCGTCGCGACCCGAGTCGCGAAGATCGGCGAGGGCGGGGCGGCGCGCGGCCTCCCAGACGCCGTCGAGCTGATCGCCGGCGACGGCGTCCGCCTCGTCGTCAACACCCCCCGAGGCCGGGGCTCGAGGGCCGACGGCGCCTACATACGGCGCGCCGCGTCGGCCAACCGCGTGCCCATCCTCACGACGGTCGCGGCGGCGAGGGCCGCCGCGGCGGGCATCGCCGACTGGGCTCGCCTCGGGCTGTCGGTGACGAGCCTCCAGGAGCACCAGGAGCTGCTCGTCGGGCCGGAGGGCGCACCGCCGGCGCGAGCCCGCACCGGCGAGGAGGCGCCGAAGCGGTGAGGCGGCGGGGCCGGAGGCCCGACCTCGCCGCCAGGGTCGGCTCGCTCGAGCTGCGGGCCCCGGTGATGACGGCGGCCGGGACGGCGGGGCACGGTGCCGAGCTCTCCGCCTACCTCGACCTCTCCGAGCTCGGCGCCGTCGTCGTCAAGTCCCTCGCCTGGTACCCCTGGCCGGGCAACCCGGCTCCTCGGGTCGCCCCCGCCGCCTGCGGGATGCTCAACAGCGTCGGCCTTCAAGGACCCGGGATCCCGGCCTGGCTCGCCGGGCAGCTCCCGGCGCTCGCAGCCACCGGGGCGAGCGTCGTCGCGAGCATCTGGGGACGTAGCGTCGAGGACTACGCCCGGGCGGCGGAGATGCTCTTCGCGGCGCCGGGGTGCGTCGTCGCCGTGGAGGTCAACCTCTCCTGCCCGAACCTCGACGACGGCCGGGAGATGTTCGCGCGCTCCGCCGAGGCGACCGCGGCCGCCGTCGCCGCGGCGACGGCCTGCGGCCGCCCGGTCTGGGCCAAGCTCTCGCCGGGCGTGGGGCAGCTGGCGGAAGTGGCCGGCGCGGCGCTCGCCGCCGGCGCCGAGGCGCTCACGCTCGTCAACACCCTTCCCGCGACGGCGATCGACCCGCGCTCGGGCGAGCCCGTTCTCGGAGCCGGTTCCGGCGGGCTGTCCGGTCCTGCGCTCAGGCCGGTCGCGGT
>JAJYNS010000034.1 GCA_021786195.1 Actinomycetes bacterium
GTCGCTGCTGGATCCCTCTCCGGCCCTCGCGGCGACCATCCCTGGCGGCGGGGTCAGGCCTCGGCCACCTCGTAACCGCTCGTAACCGCAACATCTAGTGGCCACTGTACTCAGACGGATAGCCCCTCATACTTATCCACGTACTCGTGATCCCGGTCGATAAGACCGGGCTCCATTGCGGCTGGAACCACGTCGCGATCGTCAGCCACCAGGCCCGGTGGTCCCGGTCGATAAGACCGGGCTCCATTGCGGCCAGGAGAACCCCGAGGTCTGGCACGACGGCCAGGTCGTGATCCCGGTCGATAAGACCGGGCTCCATTGCGGCTACCCCATAGTCGTCGGGGCATCGCTCGGACGGCTTGTGATCCCGGTCGATAAGACCGGGCTTCATTGCGGCAAGGCCGTCGCCGGCATCCCGGGCTGGCGCTTCTCGGGTGATCCCGTTCGATAAGACCGGGCTCCATTGCGGCGAGACATTGCGGTTAGACATGAGCCCTCCCGCCAGGTGGTGATCCCGGTCGATAAGACCGGGCTCCATTGCGGCTACGACGGCCGGACGCGCTGGGAGGTGGGCCAGACCAGTGATCCCGGTCGATAAGACCGGGCTCCATTGCGGCTACGCGGGGCGTGGGGCCTGGGGGCCTGCGCTCGCGGTGATCCCGGTCGGTAAGACCGGGCTCCATTGCGGCGCGTGCTCGGGCTGCTGTCCCTGTGCATACTGCGCAGGTGATCCCGGTCGGTAAGACCGGGCTCCATTGCGGCGCGAAGTCCATTGACCAGATGCCCTGGTAAAGGCCGGTGATCCCGGTCGATAAGACCGGGCTCCATTGCGGCTCCCCGAGCGACGTCCAGTCGACGGTGGTGCGGACTGGTGATCCCGGTCGATAAGACCGGGCTCCATTGCGGCATACTCGTCGAGGCCGTCCGGGCGCTCGTCACCGTGTGGTGATCCCGGTCGGTGACGGCATCAGCTTCTCCTATCGCACCGAGCTGGTCGGCACCACCGCCGGCCGATCGTAGCGCTCGAGGATCACCGCCTCGGCGCGCGCGGTTGCCACCGCCTTCGCGAGTCGCTCCCGAGCCTCGCCGATCGCCGTCGTCGCCATGCAAGGGATGGACGACATTCTCAGGATTCCGTACCACCTCCATGGGTGCGCCGGTGCGCCTTGTCCGATCATCCGTCGTTGCCACGCCGCGGGGGACAGCTGGCCGCTTCGGCCGGCGAGTTGGTGACGGAGTACCCGGGCGACCTTGGGCGAATGCCGATGAAGCTGGAGGCCAGCCGACACGGAACTGTTCCGGCTCACGGCGAGTGACCTACAGAGGTCGAGATCGCGCCCGTGGTGACGTTGGACGAGACTGGCGTGCTATTGGTGCTGGCGTTCAGGTTTCCGCAGGTCCGGTCAGCCTAGACCAGGGTCGGCTGGGACGTCGCGAGCACCGAGGAGGTGGTGCGACTGGCGTTCGGGTGGTTCGTGGAATCTGGCCGGCTGGAGGTGATGCAGGACCGGCGGCTCACTACGCAGCCGCCCCAAGGGGCATCCGAGCCCACGCCCCGGGCACGAGGGGGACTCGCGTCGGGCTCGGTGCGTTGGCCTCGCTGGGCGAGGAGGTCCTCGGGCTCTGTCGGCGACCCCCCGGTCGCCGCGTCGAGACGGGGCGCGGCACCCTCGCCGGTCACCGAGGCGCTCGCCGTCGCCTCGGGCGGCCGGGTCGCGCGAGAATGAACATCACGTTCACGATGTGAGATCGAGCGGGGGGCGCGCGAGGCGGGCGGGGAAGCCGGCTCGGCCGCGAGCCTTGTGCCGAGACGGCGAGGTGAGGGGGAGTTGGACAAGGTCGTCCGAGATGCCGACGTCGCGGTCGCCGACGCCTCTGCCGGGAGCTCTCTCGCGGTCGGGGGCTTCGGCCTGTGCGGCGTGCCCTTCGCGCTGATCGAGGCCCTCCACCGCAAAGGGGTGCCGGACCTCTCCGTCGTCTCGAACAACTGCGGAACCGACGGAAGAGGTCTCGGGCTCCTGCTCGACGCGAGGCAGGTCCGGCGCGTCACCGCCTCCTACATCGGCGAGAACGCCGAGTTCGCCCGCCAGTACCTGTCGGGCGAGATCGAGGTGGAGCTCGCGCCGCAGGGGAGCCTCGCGGAGCGCCTCAGGGCCGGAGGGGCCGGCATCGCCGCCTTCTACACCCCGACCGGCGTCGGCACCATGATCGCCGAGGGCGGCCTGCCGCTCCGCTACGGCCCGGGGGGCTCGGTGGCCGTCGTGTCCAGGGCGCGCGAGACCCGGGAGTTCGGGGGGCGCACCTACGTCCTCGAGGAGGCGATCCGCTGCGACTTCGGCCTGGTCCGGGCGGCGCGGGCCGACCGGTTCGGCAACTGCGTGTTCCACGCCGCGGCGAGGAACTTCAACCCGCTGTGCGCGATGGCAGGCAAGGTCGCGATCGTCGAGGCGGAGGAGGTCGTCCCCGTCGGCGCCATCGGCCCTGACGAGGTCCAGCTGCCGGGCGCGTTCGTCCAGCGGGTCGTCCCCGTGCCGCCGGGCGCCGAGAAGCCGATCGAGCGGCTGTCGCTGAGGGAGGAGGTGCGCTGATGGCCTGGACCAGGGACGAGCTCGCGGCGCGGGTCGCGGCGGAGCTTCGCGACGGCGACTTCGTCAATCTGGGCATCGGCCTGCCGACCCGAGTGGCCCATCACCTGCCCGAGGGCGTCGAGGTGCTCTTCCAGTCCGAGAACGGCATCCTCGGCGTCGGCCCCTACCCGGGGGCGGAGGAGGTCGACCCCGACCTCATCAACGCCGGCAAGGAGACCGTCACCGTGCTTGCCGGTGCCTCCTTCTTCGACTCGGCGACCTCGTTCGCGATGGTCCGAGGGGGCCACATCGACGTCGCGGTCCTCGGCGCGATGCAGGTGTCCGCCCGGGGGGACCTCGCCAACTGGGTGATCCCGGGCAGGCTGGTGAAGGGGATGGGTGGCGCGATGGACCTCGTCCAGGGCGCGAAGCGGGTGATCGTGATGATGGAGTACCGGGCGAAGGACGGGTCCTACAAGCTCGTGAGCCGCTGCACGCTGCCCCTCACCGGGGCGGGCGTCGTGCAGCGGGTGATCACGGACCTGGCGGTGATCGACGTCGCCGCCGAGGGGCTCCTCGTGCAGGAGCTCGCGCCCGGGGTGTCCTTCGAGGAGCTGCAGGAGGCGAGCGAGCCGCCCCTGCGCCTCGCCGTCGAGGGCCGGGCGGGGCGGTAGGGGTCACTTGACGCCGGGGGCGGCGCGCGTATTCTATGGGTCAAACCGAAAGCGAGTTTCGACTGTCGAAACTCGCAAGCGAAGGGGGGAGGGCGCAATGGCGGGCACAGGACGTTTGGCACGCTTCGCCGCCGGGACCGTGGCCCTAGCAGGGCTGGTCGGAAGCTCCGTCGCCGCAGGCGCGACGGCGAGCTCGGCGGCGCAGAGGGCGCAGGCGCTGCGGACGGTCCAAGTCGGCGTGCTCCCGATCGCGGACGTCGCCCCGCTGTACCTCGGGATGGAGAAGGGCTTCTTCGCCCAGGAGGGCCTCAAGGTCGTGCCCCACGCCCTGCAGGGCGGTGCCGCAGTCGCGAGCGCGGTGGTCGGCGGCTCGCTGCAGTTCGGCTTCGGCGCCACGGCCAACCTCATCCTCGCCAAGTCCCACAACCTCCCGATCGAGTTCGTGGCGAACGGCGACGAGGCCGCGGCGAGCCCGGCGAAGGCGTGGTCGGGGATCCTCGTCGCGAAGGGGTCGAGCATCACCTCGATCAAGCAGCTCGCCGGCAAGACTGTGGCCGCCAACGCCACCGAGGGCGAGAACCAGCTGGCGCTCGACACGCTGCTCGCCCGAAACCACGTGAACCCGAGCTCGGTCAAGGTCGTGGTGCTCGGCTTCCCCGAGATGCCGGCCGCCCTGGCGAGCCACCAGGTGGACGCCGTGACGGAGGTCGAGCCGTTCGTCTCCGCGATCGAGGCCCAGGGTGGGAAGATGATCTCGCCGCTGTTCGAGGGGATGCAGAAGTCGATGATCGTCGCCGGCTACTTCGCCAACACCAAGCTCATCTCGAGCGACCCCTCGCTCGTGAAGAGCTTCGTCACGGCGATCAACCGGTCGGAGGACTACGCCCAGGCGCACCCGGCCGAGGCCGCCGCGGTCATCCCGACCTACACGAAGATCCCCGCCTCGGTGGCGGAGAAGATGAACCTGCCGGCCTGGGGCTCGGTGGTGCACACCGACAGCATCCTGCTGCAGGAGAAGCTGATGCGGCAGTTCGGCTGGATGACGACCACCGTGCCGATCTCCCAGCTGGTCTGGTCGGGGGCCGACCGCTGAGGCCCAGCCGGGCGTGCCGACGGCGGTAGCGGAGATCGGGGGCAGGCCGCCGGCAGGCGCGCCGGCCACGGGACCGGCCGGCGTGCCGCAGCGCGGCGGGGCGCGGCGCGTGCTGGGACCTCGAGCCAAGCGGCGCCTGCGCATGGCGGGAGGGGTCGCCGTCTCCATCGGGATCTGGGAGCTCGTGAGCGCGACAGGCCTCGCCAACGCCCAGGCGCTTGCCAGCGTGAGCGCGACCGCTGCGGCGATCGGCGAGCACGCGGGCTCGCTCGCCTCTGCCGCCGGGCAGACCATCGAGGCGTGGGCGGCCGGGCTCGCGATCGCGACGGCCGGGGGGGTGTCGCTCGGGACGCTCGCCGGGCGCTCGGCGGTCGCCGAGGCGTCGACGGAGACGCTCGTGCGGATGATGCGCCCGCTGCCCTCGCTCGCGCTCATCCCGATCGCGATCCTCGTGGCCGGGCTCGGCCTGAAGATGACCGCCGGGCTCGTCGCGTTCACCTCGTTCTGGCCGATATTCATCAACACCCGCTACGGCGTCCACCAGGTCGGCCGGCTCTTCCTCGAGACCGCGCGGACGCTCCAGATGGGCAGGGCCACCCTGCTCGGACGGGTGGTGCTCCCGGCGGCCGCGCCGCTCGTCGCGAGCGGCCTGCAGGTCGCGGTGAGCCTCGCGCTGGTGGTCACCGTCTCGGTCGAGCTGGTCGGGGGGACCGGAGGGATCGGCACCTACGTGCTCGACGCGCAGCAGGGCAACGCCGTCGCGGACATGTACGCCGGGATCGTCGTCGGCGGCTTTGTCGGCTGGGCGCTCAACCGTGGCTTCGCCGAGCTCGCCCGCCGGGTGCTGCCCTGGGCCAACCGGCTCGAGGCCGCCTCGTGATCGCCCTCGCCGGCCGGCCGGTGCGCTGGCGCCGGGTCGGGCTGTGGCTGCTCGGCTGGGCGGGCCTCGGCGTCGCAGCCCTGGCCTGGCAGCTCGCCGCCTCGCTGTCGCACTCCGCGCTCGTGCCGACCTTCGCCTCCGCGGCCGCCTACGCCTGGCATCTGCTCACCGGGCCGGTGCTCAGCGCGGACCTCCTCCCGTCGGTCGCGAGAGTGCTGGTCGGCTTCGGGATCAGCGCCGCGATCGGCATCACCGTGGGCCTGCTCGTCGGCTACTACCGCTCGCCAAGAGAGTGGACTGCGGCGGTCTTCGACTTCTTCCGGTCCCTGCCGACCCCCCTGCTCATCCCCGTCGCCCTGGTGCTCTTCGGCCTCGGCGGCACGATGGTCGTGGCCGTGATCGTCTCGGCGGCGGTCTGGCCCGTGCTGATCAACACCGCGAACGCGACCGCCGGTCTCGAGCCGATCGTCGTCGACACGGCCCGCTCCCTCGGGCTTCGAGGCCCCCGGCTGCTCGCAAGGGTGATCCTTCCGGCCGTGAGCCCGCAGATCTTCGCCGGCCTGAGGGTGGCGATCAGCGTCTCTCTGGCCGTGCTCGTCGTCGCCGAGATCCTCGGCGGCGGCTCCGGCATCGGCTACTACATCGAGAACGCCCAGCAGTCCTTCCAGATCACGGGCAGCTACGCCGGTGTGCTCGTGCTGTGCCTGCTCGGGTGGATGGCGGACTCGTTGTTCCTGCTGGCCGAGCGCAGGCTCCTCGCGTGGCAGCGAGGCGTCGTCGGGGGTGGAGATGCCTGAGGCGGTCCTCCAGATGTCGCACGTCGGCGTGACGCTGAGCGGCCAGGACGGCTCGGTGGTCGAGGTGAGCCGCGACGTCTCGCTCGCCCTTGCCCCTCGGGAGTTCGTGAGCATCGTGGGGCCCTCCGGCGCCGGGAAGACGACGCTGCTGCGTGCCGCGTCGGGGCTGAGGCGGCCGACCACGGGCGAGGTCAGCTTCGACGGCGAGCCGCTCACCGACGTGCGTGCGGGGATATCGGTCGTGTTCCAGGAGTACAACAAGAGCCTCTTCCCCTGGATGTCTATCGGCAAGAACGTGGCGATGGCGGCTCGCCACCTGCCGGCAGCCGAGCGGGCGAGCAGGGTCGCCGACGCGCTGCGTCTCGTGGCGCTGGAGGGCATGGGCTCCCGGTACCCCTGGGAGCTCTCCGGCGGCATGCAGCAACGCGCGGCCCTCGCCCGGGCGCTCGTGTCCGGCCCCCGGGTGCTCATGCTCGACGAGCCCTTCGCCTCGGTCGACGCCCTGACGCGGGGCCTGCTCGAGGACGTCGTCGCCGACCTGTGGGAGCGCTCGTCCTTCGCCGCCCTCCTCGTGACCCACGACGTCGGGGAGGCCGTGTACCTCTCCGACCGTGTGCTCGTGCTCTCGGCGCGCCCCTCACGGATCATGGCCGAGGTGACGATCGACCTGCCGCGCCCGCGCCGCCAGACCCATACGCGGCGCCTGCAGCGTTTCGTCGAGCTGGAGGCCGAGGTGCTCGAGTT
Organism: Actinomycetes bacterium; assembly: GCA_021786195.1. GTDB lineage: Bacteria > Actinomycetota > Acidimicrobiia > Acidimicrobiales > Bog-793 > JAKAOD01. The sequence goes on from JAJYNS010000034.1 coordinate 6,756, forward strand.
CGTCTACAAGGCGGGGCGTGGCTCGGCCGGGCAGGGGTCGTGACGAGCGTCGCCGAGGCGACCTACGCCGTGTGGCGGCGGCTCGGGCTGACGACGATGTTCGCCAATCCCGGCTCGACGGAGATCCCCCTGCTGTGCGGGCCGGGCGACAGGGGCCGGTTCATACTGGCGCTTCACGAGGGCAGCGTCGTCGGGGCGGCGACGGGCTACGCGCTCGCGAGCGGGCGACCTGCGCTGTGCCTGCTCCACACGACGCCCGGCCTCGGCAACGCGGTGGCGGCGTTGGCGACGGCACGCGAGAACCGAGCACCCCTCGTCGTCGTCGTGGGCCAGCAGGACCGCCGCCACCTCGCGCTGCGCCCGTTCCTCGCCGGCGACTTGGAAGGGCTGGCCGGGAGGTACCCCGTGTGGTCGTCGACGCCTGCGCTCGCCCGCGACGTCCCGGCCGCCTTGGAACGCGCCCACCTGGAGGCGCGCACCAAGCGCGGCCCGGCGATCGTCGTCGTCCCGATGGACGACTGGGATGCCGAGGCCGAGGAGGGCCCGAGCGCCGTCGCCGCCGAGGTGCGCTCGGCGGCAGGCGTGGACGAGGGTGCGCTCGGCGATCTCGTCACCCTCGTCGACGGGGCGCGCTCGCCTGCGCTCGTCGCCGGTGTCGACGCGGACTCTCCCGAGTGCTGGGCGGCGCTCGTCGACCTCGCGGAGCACCTCGGCTGCCCGGTGTTCCAGGAGGCCTTCGCCAGCCGGGCCGGCTTCCCCCAGGACCACCCGTCCTTCGCCGGGCACCTCCCGGCTGGCAGGGCGCGCCTCAGGGACGTGCTCGCGCCGCACGACCTCGTGCTCGTCGCCGGCGCGGCGGCCTTCCGCCAGTACCCCTACGAGCCCGGCCCGCTCGTGCGGCCGGGAACTCGTGTCGCGCTCCTCGTCTCGGACCCGGAGCTCGCCGCGCACAGCGCGGCGGACCTCGCCGTCGTGGCCCCGCTGGCGCCGCTGTGCGACGCGTTGCGGGCGCAGACCGCGAAGAGGCCGCCGCTTGCGACCGAGGGCCGCCACCTTCCGGACGAGCCGCTCGTCCCCGGTGGGGCGATCCGGCCCCGCCCGTTGTTCTCCGCGCTAAGGCAGCGTCTCTCTCCCGATGCGGTCGTGGTCGAGGAGTGCCCGTCCGCGCGTCCCGACCTGCAGCGCCTCGTCCCGACACGCCGCCCGCTCGGCTTCCTCTCCGCCGCGATGGGCGGGCTCGGCTTCGCCCTTCCCGCCGCGGTCGGAGTCCGCCTCGCGCTGCCGGAGCGGCCCGTCGTCGCCGTGCTCGGCGACGGGTCCTCCCTCTACGGCGTCCAGGCGCTGTGGACCGCCGCGCACTACGGCGTCGGCCTGCTGGTGATCGTGCTGCACAACGGGCGCTATGGCGTCATGGACCGCCTGGCCGAGCGGCGGGGCCAGGGCGCGGGCCCCTGGCCGGCGTTCGACGAGGTGAGCGTCGCCACGCTCGCCAAGGGTCTCGGCTGCCCCTCGCGCCGCGTCGGCGATCCCGACGAGCTGATCTCGGTGCTCGACGAGGTCCTGCCGGGCCTCGGGACGCGGAGGGAGCCGCTGCTGGTCGAGGTGGACGTCGCCGACGACGCCGGCTTCGATCCGTGACCGGCCCCCTGGCACCCGGCAGGCGGTACTGTCGGCGCGGTCTCGACCGTTGAAAGCGGGGTTCGGTGTCCATCGACGGCAGCGCACGCTCGGCTCCCAACTACCGGGTCGAGGCGCTCGCGAAGGGGCTGCGCATCATGTCGCTCTTCTCGACGGCGCGCCCTCGCCTTCGGGTCAAGGAGATCGCCGAGCTGTGCGGTTACCCGATGCCGACGGTCTTCCGCCTCGTCTCGACGCTCGAGGAGGAGGGCTACCTCGAGCGTGCCGCGGACGGAGGGGTGCGGCCGGGCATCGGGGCGCTCTCGCTCGGCTTCGCCGCGCTCCAGGGCCAGGACCTCGTCCAGGTGGCCGAGCCGCTGCTGCGCCAGCTGGCGGAGGAGACGGGCGAGACCGTCAACCTCGGCGTGCTCACCGGCGACCAGGTGCTGATCGTGGCGCGGGCGCAGGGCGCTCCGACGGCGCTCGCCGCCAACATCCGTCCGGGGTCTCGTGTGCCCGCCGTCTACAGCTCGATGGGCAAGGTCCTCCTCGCCGCGCTGTCCGAGGAGGGGCTCGCGAGCCGGATCAGCGCCGAGTCCTTCTCCGGCGAGTGGGGGCCGAAGGCCGTGCGGTCCCTGTCCGCGCTCCGTAAGCAGCTCGCGAGCGCTCGCGAAGTCGGCTACCTCGTCCAGGAGGAGGAGGCGATCCCCGGCCTCAGCTCCCTCGCCGCGCCGATACGGGAGCTCGGGGGGTCCGTCGTGGCCGCGCTGAACGTCGCCGTGCCGGCGTCACGCTATGACCGGTCGCAGCTCGTCAAGCAGCTGAGGGACCCGGTGCTGCAGGCGGCGAGAGGCATCTCGCGCCGACTCGGCGGCTGAGGGTCGGCGAGGTCCCCCGCCGGGATTGACCGGGTGTGCCGTTGTCCGGGATAATAAAACTCACTTTCGTGATGTGAACTGTCGGGTGGAGGAGGAGAGCAGGGGTGCCGACGCCGCACGATCCGCTGGGCCTCGGCGGGCGCCGAGTGCTCGTGGCCGGGGCCGGCGGCCTCGGCGGCGCGTGCGCCGCTGCGTTCGCCTCCGCCGGGGCGCAACTGCTCCTCGTCGACAAGGACGCCGGCCGGGTCCAGGAGCTGGCGGAAAGGCTGCGCGCCGAGGCCGGGGCGAGGGTCGCTGCGCTCGTGGCCGACCTGCGCCAGCGGGCCGCCTGCCGGGAGGTGGTCGACGCGGCGCGGGCCGAGCTCGGCGGGCTCGACGTGTGCCTGCACGCGATCGGGCGCAACGACCGCCGCCCGGTGCTCGAGTACGCAGAGGCGGACTGGGAGCTGTTCCTCTCCGTGAACCTCACCAGCGCCTTCTACCTCGGCCAGGCGGCCGGCGAGGAGATGGTCCGCGCAGGCTCGGGCGGGCGGATGATCTTCCTCTCCTCGGTCGCCGGGCTGCTCGGGCACGCCGGCCACGGCCCCTATGCGGCGACCAAGGGCGCGATGAACCAGATGATGCGGGTGATGGCGCGCGAGTGGGCGCCCGCCGCGGTCACCGTCAACGCGGTGGCGCCCGGCTACGTCGAGTCCGACCTCACCCGTGACTACCTGCAGGCCGGCAACCACCGAGCCGAGCTCGAGGCGCTCGTCCCCTTCGGCCGGCTCGGCACCCCGGAGGAGGTCGCCGGCCCCGTGCTGTTCCTGGCCTCGAAGCTCGCGAGCTTCGTCACGGGCCACGTGCTCTACGTCGACGGAGGAAGGACGCTCGTGTGATGACAGAGACGGATGCAGAGGCGGCGGCGGGGAGGTTCGGGACCATGCCGCCGGTGTTCCCGCGCTTCGCGGGGAAGTGGGTGATGGTGACCGGCGCGGGGACGGGGTTCGGATCCGCGCTCGCCGCCCGAGCGGCCGCCGAGGGGGCGAACGTCGTCGTCCACTACCACCGCTCGGCAGAGGGCGCCGAGAAGACGGCCGCCGCCGTGCGCGAGCTCGGACGCGAGCCGGTCGTGGTCCAGGGCGACCTGCGCTCGACCGCCGACATCCGCCGGATGGCCGACGAGGCCTGGTCCGCCGCAGGCGTCCTCGACGTCCTCGTCAACAACGTGGGCGACATCGCGACCGACCAGATGTCCTGGCGCGACCTCGACGAGGCGGTCGTCGACCGGGTCCTCGACGTTGACATCAAGGGGACGATGTACATGATCCACGAGCACGGCAGCCGCATGCTCGAGGTGGGCCGGGGCAGCATCGTCAACATCGCCTCGACCGTCGTCGTGCGCGGCTCGCCCCGGGCCCCGCAGTACGCGGCGGGCAAGTACGGGATCCTCGGGCTGACCAAGTCCTACGCCGCGGCCTTCGCGCCGAGGGTGCGGGTGAACGCCTTCGGGCCCGGCTTCATGTCGACGGAGTCGACCTTGACGCGCTCGGACTGGCTGGAAGGGCGGCGGGAGCGGGTCATCGCGCAGACCCCGATGGGGCGGATCCCCGGGCCCGAGGAGCTGGCGGCCGCCGCGCTGTGGCTGGCGACGGAGGAGGCGTCCCACATGACCGGCAACTTCATCATGTGCGACGGCGGCTACTCGATGATCGGCGCATGATCTCCGACCGCCCGGTCCGCCCCCTCCGCCAGGGGCGGCTGCCCTGGCCAACGCCGGAGGAGCTCGACCCGGACCGGCGCGCCCTGTACGACGCGATCGTCGGCGGGCCGCGCGCCGGGGACAGCGGGACGTTCCGGATGCTGGACGGCGCCGGGCGGCTCGAGGGGCCGTTCAACGCGATGCTGGTGAGCCCTTCGATCGGCGATGCCCTGCAGCGCCTCGGCGCCGCGATCCGCTACCGCTCCTCTCTGGGCGAGCGCGCCCGGGAGCTCGCCATCCTCGCCGTGGCCGCCAGGGAGCGCTGCGGCTTCGAGTGGTACGCGCACGAGAAGCTCGCGCGCGAGGCGGGGCTTGCTTCCGAGGCGCTGGAAGCGGTGCGCGACGGGACCGAGCCGCCGGGGCTCGGCGCGCTCGAGTCGGCGGTGCTCGGCGCGGCCGACGCGCTGGTGGGGCGGGGAGACCTCGACGACGAGGAGTACGCCCGTCTCGTCGCGGCCGTCGGCGAGGCCGGCGCCGTGGAGGTGGTGGTCCTGGTCGGCTACTACCGCCTGCTCGCCATGATGCTGCGGGCCTTGCGTGTCCCGGTTCCCGAGGGCGCCACCGTGCCGGCCGGGATGGACGGCTCTGCGGCAGGTCGCCGGCGGGCAGAGGCTCCGGGGACGACCGACACGGGAGAGAGGGGAGAGGTATGAAGCTGGTCACCTTCGACGCCGGGCGGACGGGCCGGGTCGGCCGCCTCGACGGCGAGACCATCGTGGAGCTCGACTGCCCGTCGCTGCGTGCCTACTTCGAGCTCGGAGGAAGGGTTCGCGAGACGGGGCAGACCGTCCGCCTCCCCGAGGCTCGCCTGCGGGCGCCCATCGTGCCGAGGAAGTTCTTCCACACCGCAGGGAACTTCAGGGAGCACCACGAGGACATGGCCCGGGTGAGGTGGTCCCACCCGGTCAACAAGGGGATCGTCTTCTTCCAGAACGTCGACGCCATCATCGGGCCGGAGGAGGCGATCGTGTACCCGGGAGAGCTCACCGCCGAGCTCGACTACGAGCTCGAGATGGCGATCGTGATCGGCAAGCCCGGCAAGTTCTTCAACGCCGAGCAGGCGGTCGAGCACATCGCCGGCTACCTGATCTTCAACGACGTCACCGCAAGAGACATCCAGCGTCGCGAGATGGAGGCGGGTGTCTTCTCCTTCTGCAAGGCGATCGACACCTTCTGCCCGCTCGGACCCTACGTCGTCACCGCCGACGAGGTCGGGGACCCGCACGATCTCGACATGGAGCTGCGTGTCAACGGGCAGGTGCGCCAGAAGTCCAGCACGAGCCGCATGTCGGTGACGATCCCCCAGCTCGTCGCGTACCACTCGCCTCAGACCTACAGCGCAGGCGACCTCGTCACGACGGGCACGATCGCCGGAGTGGCCGCCTCGACCGAGGATCCCGAGGCGAACTACCTGAAGCCGGGCGACCTCGTCGAGGCCGAGATCGAGAAGCTGGGCGTCCTCAGGAACCGGGTCGTCGCCTGGGAGGACGCCCACGGCACCCCCCCGCCGACGAAGGAGTACTGGCGCTGAGCACCGGGCCGGGCGGGGGGCTCAGCACTCGACCACGTTGAGGGCCAGGCCGCCGAGAGAGGTCTCCTTGTACTTCGTCTTCATGTCGGCTCCGGTCTGGCGAAGGGTGGCGAGGGCCTGGTCGAGCGAGACGACGTGCCGCCCGTCCCCGGCGAGGGCGATGTGGGCGGCGTCGACCGCGGTGACCGCGGCGACGGCGTTGCGCTCGATGCAGGGGACCTGCACGAACCCCCCCACCGGGTCGCAGGTCAGGCCGAGATGGTGCTCGACGGCGATCTCGGCGGCGTTCTCTACCTGGGGCGGCGTGCCGCCTCCGGCGGCACAGAACGCGGCGGCGGCCATCGCGCACGCCGACCCGACCTCGCCCTGGCAGCCCACCTCGGCGCCGGAGATGGAGGCCTCCGCCTTGCACAGCATGGCGATCGCCCCGGCGGTGAGGAGGAAGTCGACGATCTGGCCCTCGGTCGACACGTAGCCCTCGTCGAGGCAGTGGCGAAGGACGGCGGGGACGATGCCCGCCGCACCGTTGGTCGGGGCGGCGGCCACCCGCCCTCCGGCGGCGTTCTCCTCGCTCACGGCGAGCGCGTAGCAGTTGAGCCAGTCCATCGCCTCGCAGCGGTCGCCGACGAGCCTGCGCTCGAGCAGCCGGCGGTGCAGCCCGGGGGCTCGCCGCCGCAGCCGCAGGAACCCCGGAAGGACGCCTTCGGCGGCCAGGCCGCGCTCGATGGACTCGTCCATGGCCCGCCAGACCCCGAGCAGCCCCGAGCGCAGGCTCGCCTCGGGCTGCAGCGCCCGCTCGTTCTCGAGCACGATCCCGGCGACCGACGTGCCGGCCGCGGCACAGTGCGCGAGGAGCTCCCTCGCGCTGGAGAAGGCGAAGGGAACAGGGGGCGGCGCCTCTCGGCCCGGCGCTTCGTCGTCGAGGAGGAAGCCGCCGCCGACCGAGTAGTAGGTCCGCTCGAGCACCAAGGAGCCGTCCGAGGCGCTCGCCACGAAGCGGAGCGCGTTCGGGTGGCGCGCGAGCCGCTCGCGTCGGTGGAGCACGAGGTGCTGCGACTCGACGAAGCCGATCTCGCGGACCTTGCCGAGCTCGAGGCGCCCGCGCGCCCGGATCCGCTCCAGCCGGCCAGGGATGGCGTCGACGTCGACGGTGTCGGCCTGCTCCCCCTCGAGGCCGAGGAGCAGCGCCTGGTCGGTGCCGTGGCTCTTTCCCGTGGCGGCGAGCGAGCCGTAGAGGTGGACGGTGACCGAGGCGACCTCCCCGAGGCGGCCGGTGAGGTCGAGGGCTTCGAGGAAGCGTGCCGCCGCCCGCATGGGCCCCACGGTGTGCGAGCTCGAGGGGCCGATGCCGACGCGGAAGATCTCGAGCACCGAGGGGGTCAGCGCTTGGGCCATGTGCAGACGAGGTGGCGGTCGCCGTAGGCGTTGTCGATGCGAGCGACTGGCGGAAAGTACTTGTCGCCCTGGCCGGCGACCGGGAGGCGAGCACCCTCGCCCCTGGCGTAGGGGCGGTCCCAGGGCTCGGAGAGCACTGCCGAGGCGGTGTGCGGCGCGAGCCGGAGGGGGGAGGACTCGAGGGGGATCTCGCCCCGCTCGACCTGCGCGATCTCCTGCCGGATGGCGAGCATCGCGTCACAGAAACGGTCGAGCTCCGCGAGTGGCTCGGACTCGGTCGGCTCCGCCATGAGCGTCCCGGCGACAGGGAAGGACATCGTCGGCGCGTGGAGCCCGTAGTCGATCAGGCGCTTGGCGATGTCCTCGTTCGTGACGCCGGTGCGAGCGGTGATGGGGCGGATGTCGAGGATGCACTCGTGCGCGACGAGGCCGCCCCGCCCGGTGTAGAGGATCGGGTAGTCGCCGGAGAGCCTCGCGGCGACGTAGTTGGCCGCGAGCACCGCCGATTCCGTCGCCCGCCGCAGGCCCTCCGCGCCCATCAGGCGGACGTAGGCCCAGGAGATCGGGAGCACGCCCGGTGAGCCGAAGGGCGCGCCGGCGACGGCTCCGCCGTTGCGCCCGGCGAGCGCGCCCGGGAGCGAGCGGCTCCCTGGGAGGTAGGGCGCGAGGTGGGCGCGCACGCCGATCGGCCCGACCCCGGGCCCGCCGCCGCCGTGGGGGATGCAGAAGGTCTTGTGCAGGTTGAAATGCGACACGTCGCCGCCGACCTCGGCGAGGCGGGTGATGCCGAGGAGGGCGTTCAGGTTCGCGCCGTCGATGTACACCTGGCCGCCGGCCTCGTGCACCATCGTGCAGATGTCGGCTACCGACTCCTCGTAGACGCCGTGGGTCGAGGGGTAGGTGAGCATGATCGCCGCGACTCGCTCGCCCTCGGCGTCGAGCTTCGCGCCGAGGTCGTCGAGGTCGACGTTGCCCGCCTCGTCACAGGCGACGGGGACGACCGTCAGGCCCGCCATCGCCGCGCTCGCGGCGTTCGTGCCGTGCGCCGAGGTCGGCAGCAGGCAGATGCGGCGCGAGGGCTCGCCTCGGCCCTCCTGGTAGCCGCGGATCGCGAGCAGGCCGGCCAGCTCTCCCTGGGACCCGGCGTTCGGCTGGAGCGAGACCGCGTCGTAGCCGCTCAGCTCGGCGAGCCAGGCCTCGAGGTCTCCCATCAGCCTGTGGTAGCCCCTCGCCTGGTCGAGCGGGGCGAAGGGGTGGAGATCGGCAAAGCCGGGCCAGCTGATCGGCTCCATCTCGGCCGCGGCGTTCAGCTTCATCGTGCACGAGCCGAGGGGGATCATGCTCCTGTCGAGGGCGAGGTCCCTGTCGGAGAGGAGGCGCAGGTAGCGGAGCATCGCCGTCTCGGAGTGGTAGCGCCTGAACACGGGGTGGGTGAGGTACTCGCTCGTCCTCCACCAGCCCTCGGGGATCGGGCTCCGGGCCGAGGCGTCCACCTCGGCGAAGGACTGCTTCGCTGAGAAGATCGACCAGACGAGCTCGACCGTCCCTGCGCCGCTCGTCTCGTCCAGGTTGATCCCGACGGTGAAGTCGTCCAGGCGGCGGAGGTTGACCCGGCGCGCCCTGGCGGCGGCGAGCACCTCGTCGGTGCGCCCGTCGGTCTGGACGGCGACGGCGTCGAAGTAGCGCTCGGTGTTCACCCGGTGCCCGGCGCGCCGCAGCCCCTCTACGAGCGTGGCGGTGAGCCGATGGACTCGCAGCGCGATCGCCCGTAGTCCCTCCGGGCCGTGGTACGCGGCGTACAGGCCCGCCACGACCGCGAGGAGGGCCTGCGCGGTGCAGATGTTGCTCGTCGCCCGCTCCCTGCGGATGTGCTGCTCTCGGGTCTGCAGCGCCAACCGGAGCGCCTCGCGCCCTTCGGCGTCGACCGAGACCCCGACGAGCCGTCCCGGCAGCAGCCGGGTGAGGTCGGCTCGCGCGGAGAGGTAGGCGGCGTGGGGACCGCCGTAGAAGAGCGGCACGCCGAAGCGCTGGGTGCTGCCGACGGCGACGTCGGCGCCGAGCTCGCCGGGCGGGACGAGTAGGGCGAGCGAGAGCAGGTCGGCGGCGACGACGGCTCGCCCGCCGCGCTCGTGGACCTCCGCGATGACCGGCTGGAGGTCCCGCAGCTCCCCGTCCGTCGCCGGGTGCTGCAGCAAGGCGGCGAAGGGCTCGACGCGTCCGAGGTCGGCGAGCGGGTCCCCGACGACGACGGCGATGCCACGCGCCCGGGCCCTCGTCTCGACGACCTCGACGGTCTGGGGATGGCAGCGCCGGTCGACGAAGAAGGGCCGGCCCTTCTCCCCGGAGGCGGCGAGGCACATCGACATCGCCTCGGCGGCCGCGCTCGCCTCGTCGAGGAGCGAGGCGTTGGCGACGGGCAGGGCGGTGAGGTCGCTCACCATGGTCTGGAAGTTGAGGAGCGCCTCGAGCCGGCCCTGGCTGATCTCGGGCTGGTACGGCGTGTACGCCGTGTACCACGCGGGGTTCTCGAGCACGTTGCGCCGGATCACCGGCGGCGTGACCGTCCCGTGGAACCCCATGCCGATGAGCGAGGTCCACCGCTCGTTCTCCGCCTCCATCGAGCGCAGCTCGTCGAGCACGGCCTGCTCTGAGAGGGGACCGGGGAGCTCGAAGGGTCGCGTGGAGCGGATGGCCTCGGGCACCGCCGTGTCGAGCAGCTCCTCGACCCGCTCGTAGCCGAGCCGCTCCAGCATGCGCTCGCGATCGGCCTCGTCGGGCCCGACGTGCCGCCGGAGGAAGCCTCCAGCCGCCTCGAGCTCGCCCAACGGCGGGAGGTTCACGCCCGCTCCCTTTCTCGACGGACCGGCCTGCGGTAGAAGGGAAGCGCCACGAGCTCGACCGCGACCAGCTCGCCGCGCACGTCGACCGCCAGCCCGGGGCTCTTGGCCAGGACCGCCGGATCGAGGTAGGCCATGGCGACCGGTCGGCCGAGCGTCGGGGACAGCACGCCGCTTGTCACGCTGCCGACGGTGCTGCCCGTCGCCTCGTCGACCACAGGGTAGCCGTGGCGGGGGGCACGTCGCCCGGTGGCGACCAGGCCGACGAGCTCTCTCGTCGGGCCGAGCGCCGACCGGCGCTCGAGGGCTTCTCGCCCGACGAAGTCGCCCGGCTTGTCGAGCCGCACGACGCGGCCGAGCCCCGCCTCGTAGGGGGTGACCTCCCTCGACAGCTCGTTGCCGTAGAGCGGCATGCCCGCCTCGAGGCGCAGGGAGTCACGTGCCGCCAACCCGGCGGGCGCCACCCCGGCGTCGCGGCCGGTGTCGAGGAGGGCTTCGAAGACCGCCCCGGCGTCCTCGGCGGGCACGAAGAGCTCGAACCCATCCTCGCCCGTGTAACCGGTGCGCGCGACGAGCGCCCTGACGCCGTGGACGGCCGACTCGACCGACCCGTAGTAGGGGACCTCCCCAAGGGGCGTGCGGGTGAGGCGCTGGAGGATCTCCAGGGCACGGGGGCCCTGGACGGCGACGAGGCCGTAGGCGGAGGTGGCGTCGACCACCGCGGCGGCGCGCCCGCCGGCACGAGCCTCGAGCTCGGCGAGGACGGTGGAGGCGTTCGCCGCGTTGGCCACGACGAGGTAGTCCTCCGGTCCTCTCCGGTAGACGACGAGGTCGTCGAGGATCCCACCCGCGGCGTCGCAGATCATCGTGTAGCGGGCCCGACCGACCGCCAGCGCCGAGAGGTTGCCGACGAGGGCGTGGTCGAGGAGCTCGGCGGCAGCGGGGCCGCGCACCTCGAGCTCCGCCATGTGGGAGAGGTCGAAGACCCCGGCCCTCTGGCGCACGGCGTGGTGCTCGGCGAGGTCGCTGCCGTAGCGCAGCGGCATGCTCCAGCCGGCGAACTCCACGAACCGGGCGCCGTGGGCGACGTGGTGGTCGTGCATCGGGGACCGGCGCAGCCCCGCCTCGGGGCGATCGCCTGCCTCCTGCGGCGCTCTCTGGTGCTCGTCGGACATGGGGCCTCCGCGGTGGGACCGCTCCCCCTCTGTCTGACCGTCCGCCGGAGACCCCGACGTGCGGCTGGGCCTACCGACCCGCCATCCAGAGCATCGCAGCCCCCGCGGTCCTGGCGCCTGAGAGTTTCCGGGGAGGTTGCCCCTTCGGCGTCCCGACGAACGGGAGCTCTCCCGCGGAGGCTGAGCTGCCGCCACTATCCAATACGGGCCCGGCCAAGTCAAGGCACGGCCCGGGCGTCCCCCTCCGGCGGCGGCGCGAGGGCACCGCGGGCCACCTCGACCGCCCAGGTCAGCGCGGCCATCCCCGTGACATCGAGCCGGTGGCGGTCGACCCCGCTCCTCGGCGTGACCACGCTCGAGCCGAGCCGGTGGTCCACGACGTCAGCGAGCAGGCGGCCGAGCGGGCCTTCCCCGGTGAGGATCGCGGACCGCAGCTCCTCGTCGATCGACACGGAGGCAAGCGCCTCGGAGAGCGGCACGTCGAGCAGGAGGTCGAGGGCGGAGAGCATGCCCGCGGCGAACGCCGCCCCGGCGAGCGCCGGGTCGACCTCTGCGGCCAGCAGCTCGCACATCCGAGCGCGGCTGAGGGCAGTGACGACGTCCTCCTCGGAGGTCGTCCCTCGCATCGAGACCAGCAGGTAGGCCACCCAGCTCTGCAGCTTGCGCCAGCCGAGGAGGACGAGCGCCTCCCGAAGGGTGCTGACGGTGCGCCGTAGGCCCCCGGAGGCGCCGAGCCCGGACAGTTGCAGGAGCTGGTAGGCCATGGCGGGCTCGGCCCTCACGATCCTCTCGACCTCGGCGAGGTCCCGCTCGCCCTCGAGCAGGCGCGCGGCGAGCTGCAGGCGGGCGAGGCTCGAGCTGTCGAGCGTCCTGCCGGCGACGAGCCGGATGTCGACCTTCACGACGGAGCTCAGCTCGAGGAGGGGCTCGATCCCCTCGACGAAGACGAAGTCGTCGAGGGCGATGCGGTAGCC
>JAJYNS010000009.1 GCA_021786195.1 Actinomycetes bacterium
CGACGCCCACCAGGGCGGAAGCGGCGGTAGGCTCGCTGCGGACGTGACGTCCGGGAAGCGACGGTGCGGAGGATGATCCAGCCGAGACAGACCACCGACCCGAGCAGCCGCGGGCGCGGCGTCCGGCCCGTGCGCAGCGCGATCGTCATCGGCACCACGGTCCTCGCCGCCGTGATCGCCTTCGCCGTCCTCCGCTCGATCGTCGGGCTCGTCGCCTTCGGCGTGAAGCTCGTCATCGTGCTGGCGATCGCGGCGTTCGTCGTGCGCCTGGTCACTCGCAGGGGCAACCGCTCGGGCAGGTAGCAGGGGGGTCTGTCCGAAGCGGGCCGCCCCGGGGTCACGCCGCCGGAGCCGGCCGGCGGGGATCAGCGCTGAGGGTCCCTCGGCTGGGCGACGAGGTCGATGACGAAGATCGTCGCGGCGCCCGAGGAGGCGGGCAGGCGGACGAGCACCCTGCTGCCGAGGGGGATGCCCTCGAAGGAGTCCACCCAGGCCGCCTCGCCGGCCTGCCCGGGGTTCAGCGCGTAGGGGCTGCCTGCGGCCCAGGTCGACTCGGCGAGGACCCCGGCCGAGGTGGCCGCCTCGAACTGCACGACGACCAGTCCGGCGCGCACCGGGGGCCCGTCGCCGCGTGCGAGCACCGTGACCTTCGCCGAGGACGGGAGGCGGGAGCCCTTGCGCACCGAGATCTTCGGCGCCGCGCCGATCGGCCCGCTCACGGTGACCCCGCCCGAGGAGCGGGTGAGCAGCTTCGCCTTGGGGCTGATCCTCGCGTCGGCGCCGTAGGCGGCGACGACGTCGACGACGAACACGAGCGTGTCCTTGCCCGTGATCCCCGCCGCCTTGTTGCCCGAGGGGCCGTAGCCGTCGGCAGGCGGGATCACGAGCAGTAGGCGGCTGCCCGTGCGCACGCCGACGAGCGAGTCGTCCCACCCCTTGATCACCGCGCCCACGCCGATCTCGAAGCCGGAGAGCTGATGGCGGGCGAAAGAGCTGTCGAAGACCTTGCCCCCCCAGATCTGGCCGAGGTAGTTGGCGACGAGGAGCTCGCCCCGGCGTGTGCGAGGCCCCCGGCCCTGGTGAAGGACCTTCACCTCAAGCTTCGACGGCGGAGCCGAGCGGGGGAAGGTGAGGTGCGGCGTCTGGCCGTAGGCGCCGGAGACGTTCGGCCAGTCGACCGAGCCTCGAGAGCCGGCTGCTTCGGCGCGGCGCGCGGCGGAAGCCGCCGAGGGGGCGGTGAGGCCGGCGGGCGATGCCGAGGCCGGGGCGGCGGTGAGGCCGGCGGCGAGCGCGACGAGAACGGCGAGGCCGGCGGAGGCGGTCTTCGATAGGGGCACTCGGCTACCTCTTGGGTCGGGCGCGCCGACGATAGCGGCTCCTCAGCCGAAGGCGGCCGCGCCCTCGGCGGCTCCGGAGCCGACGACCGGCGGCTCCGAGGACCAGGGGAAGGAGATCCAACGGTCGGTGCGAGCCCAGACGTACTCGCTGTCGATCACCGAGTGCGGCTTCTGGTAGAGGACGGCCGCTCGCACGTCGGCGACCTTGCCCTTGCAGAAGTCGTGGACGAGGGCGAGCGTGTGGCCCGTGTCGGCGACGTCATCGGCGACGAGGACCCGGGCGGACTCGAGATCGACGAGGTCGGGCACTGGCGGCAGCACGACGGGGAGCGGGAGCCGCTCGTCCACCCCCGTGTAGTACTCGACGTTCATCACGTAGATGTTCTTCACCGACAGCGCGTAGCCGAGCGCGCCGGCGACGAACAGGCCGCCTCTCGCGATGGCGAGGATCAGGTCCGGCCGGTACCCGTCGCCCGCGATCGACTCGGCGAGCTCGCGCACCGCCCGTCCGAACCGGTCCCACATGAGCACCTCACGCGCCCCTGCCGGCTCGGGACCACCCATGGCGCGACGCTAGCTTGGCGGCCGGCGACGGCTCAATCACGCCGGAGGGGTCACCGCCGCCTCGCCGTAGCGTACGGGCGAACGTATGTTCGCTATCCTGGTTCGTCCATGGCCGGCGCCCGTCCCGCTCTCAGCTCCCCGCCCGGGGGGCACCGGGAGAGGAGGAAGGCGCTCTTGCAACAGCTCTCGGGCCCGGCCCTCGCCCGGGAGGCGCTCTTGCCGGTCCCCTCGCCCCTCGCCGAGCTCCTCGGCACCCCCGGCCTACGGCGGGGCGGCGTCGTCGTCGTCCACGGCGGCGCCGTCCAGGGCGCGACCTCGCTCCTGCTCGGCCTGCTCGCCGGGCCGAGCTCCTCCGGTGCGTGGTGTGCCGTCGTCGGCGCTCCCGAGCTCGGGCTCGTGGCCGCCGACGAGCTCGGCGTAGCGCTCGAGCACCTCCTTCTCGTCCCGGAGCCGGGGGGGAAGCTCCTCGAGGTGGCCGCGGCCCTCCTCGACGGCTGCGACGTGGTCTGCCTTCGGCCCGCCTCCCCGCTCGGCGGGCAGGAGGCTCGCCGCCTCCTCGCTCGGGCACGCGAGCGCAGGGCGGCCCTCGTCGTGGCGACCGGCCAGGCCGCCTCGCTCGACGCGCTGCGCGGTGGCGGAGGGTCGCGAGGCACCGCAGGCCTGCACCCGGCTGGGGGCTGGCCCGAGGCGCCCGACGTCCTCATCGACCTCCTCGCCGGCGGCTACGTCGGGATCGGGCGTGGCGGCGGGCGGCTCGAGGGGCGGCTCGTCGAGGTGGCGGCACACCGGCGCCGCGCCAGCCCGGAGGAGGTCCGGCGCCGTCTGTGGCTTCCCGGTCCCGAGCGCCAGATCGCCTTCGCCGACCTCGGAGCCGAGGAGGAGGTCGCCTCGGCGTGCCGGCCGACGGGCACCTCGTGAGCCGGGCTCCGGGCGGCTCGCCCGGCCGCCGGGCGCTCCCGCCGCGGACGCTCGTCGTGCTCTGCCCCGACTGGCCGGCCACCGTGGCGCTCGCCACGACGCGAGGCCCCCGTGCGGGCCTGGCGCTCGCCGTCGTCGAGAAGGGCCGGGTCGTCGCCGCCTCACCGGAGGCCCGTGCCGCCGGGGTCCGCCCCGGCCAGCGACGCCGGGAGGCCGAGTCCCGTTGCCCGTCGCTCGTCACCACCGCCCGCGACCGCAGCGCCGAGGCCTGGGCGTTCGAGCCCGTGGTCCAGGTGCTCGAGCGCTTCGGAGCCCCCGTGGCGGTGCGCGAGCCCGGCTGGGCGGGGCTCGCGACCCGCGGGCCGTCCCGGTACTTCGGGGGGGAGGCGGCGCTCGTCGCCCGGATCGGCGCCGCCCTCGGCCGCCTCGACCTGCCGGGGAGGTGGTGGCGGACGGGGGTGGGCGACGGGTCCTTCGTCGCCACCCAGGCGGCGGCCCTCGAGGTGCTAG
>JAJYNS010000017.1 GCA_021786195.1 Actinomycetes bacterium
GCGATGCTCACCCGCGTCCTCGGCGACCTCGACCACATGCCCGAGGGGATGCGCCGCCGCATCTCCGAGGCCCAGGCCGGCTACCTCCGGGTGCTGCGCGCCCCCTTCGGCGCCAGGGCTCGCAACAGGCGCCTGCGCGCCGCCCTCGGCCATGCGGCCTCCTACTGGACATGGCGATCGCTGTGCCGGGATGGCGGCCTCTCGAACCGGAGCGCGGTGCAGCTGATGACCGGTCTCGTGATGACCTCCTCGAGGGCCGGGCACCGAGGGGCGCCCCCGTCCTGACCGGCGGGCCCGCCGGACGCGCCGGCAACGGCCCGGGGGCCGCGCCACCGCACCACCTTGCGTGCGGACGCGACCTCACGCCGCTCGGCCGCCCGACCTCACCCCAGGCCGCGGAGGACGGGCTCCCGGCTCACGACGAGCGGCCGGTGCGCCCCCCGGGTCGGACCGACCCAGCCTGGAGGAGCTACCCGGGCGGCTCCGCGCCGCCCAAGGGCTCGTCGAGCTCGTCGAGCTCGTCCGCCTCGTACATGCACCAGCTCGCGTGATCTTCCTCGGGGCCGGCCCCGCACTCGGGGCACGGCTCCACTACGACCTCGACCGCGCGCTTCAGGCTGCGCGCCTCCTCGAAGCGTCGATGGCGTCCCTTCTTCACGAGCAGCTCCCCGCTTACGTGCGAGCGTGCCGGTCACCGTCTGGCGGAGGCGGCCGGACCGTGCGCGCTGCGCAGCTCGACGCCCAGCGGCCGGACCGACGTCATGACCCTGGTGCCTGGTGTGCAGCATACCCCTGGTGCCGCCCCCGGCGGCAGCAACGGCGGAGGTCGAGGCGCCGGCCGAGGCGCCGGCCGGGGCGGCGCGACGGTGCGGACAGGGCGCCCGCCGCGGCGGCGGACGGTCGGGCGCCCGGTTAGGTTGGGGCCGTGGCCGCCGAGCTCGACCCCGAGGCGATGGTGGCCCGCTTCAGGGAACGAGCCGCCGCGGTCCGCCGGCGGGGCCTGCCCCCGGTCGAGGGGGCCGAACGCCAGAGGATCCTCGAGCAGATGCAGCTCGACTACATGGACTTCGCCATGCTGGGCGACGCCGTGGCGAGCCTCGAGGACGGGGTCTTGGTCCTCAAGGTCGACCTCCGCCCGCCCGAGCTCCGGGCGACGGGTCAGGAGGTCGACGCCGGGCCGGGACCGGGGGCAGCAGACGACCCGCCGGTGGGCGGCACACCGGGGGACGGTCCGGGCGAGTAGGGGCGCCGGGACCGCTCCTCGAGCACGAGCGCCTCTCCGCCTTCGAGCGCGAGCGCAGCGGCCCCGGCCGCGAGGCTGCGGAGCTGCTCGCCGACGAGCCCGGCGCGCCAGGAGTGGACGAGCCGGCCCGCCGGCCGGTCCTCGAAGAACGACGCGACGTCTGCCCGGGTCGCGAGCAGGGTCGAGTCGATCTCGAGCCGGCGCGCCTCCTGGCCGAGCCAGGCCGCGGCGAGGGCGACCGCGGCGCGCGCCGCCGGCTCGCCGTGGGCGGCCGGTGGGTTGCGGATCTCCGACGCCGGGAGCGAGACCCCCTCGGCCACGGCGTCGAGCAGCTCGGACACCACGCTCGGGCCCAGCTGGCGAGGGTCGAGGTTGCGCACGTGGTCGAGGTCCGCACGAGAGGCCGGAGGGCGGTGGGCGATGGCGACGAGCGCGAGGTCCGACAGCACGTAACGTGTCGGCTGGTCCAGCGCCTGGGCGCGCCGCTCCCTCCACGCGGCGACGCACTGGGCGACGGCCCTGGCCCGTCCGTGCAGCTGGCGGGCATGGCGGATGCGCCACCAGGCCTCTTCGGGCACCACCGGCGACCGCCCGCGCTCGAGCAGCAGGGCGCACTCCTCCTCGGCCCAGGCCTTCCTTCCGAGGGCTTCCAGCCGGGACCCGATCACCCACTCGAGCTCGAGAAGGAACCGCACGTCGTCGGCGGCGTAGCGCCGCTGCGCCTCGGTGAGCGGGCGGCGGGTCCAGTCCGTGAGCTGGTCGCCCTTCTCCAGGCGCACGCCGAGCAGCCGGTCGACGAGGTTGGAGAGCGACGGGCTGCTGAGCCCCAGGAACCCCGCCGCGAGCTGCGTGTCGCAAAGACGCGCCGGCACCCGGCCGCAGGCCCGCTCCAGGACCTCGAGGTCCTGGTCGGCGGCGTGGATCACCGCGAGGCCTCCCCCGGCGAGCACCTCGGCGAAGGGCTCGACGTCGACCGCCAGCGGGTCGACGAGCGCGATCCCACCCGGCCAGGCGACCTGGAGCAGGGCGAGGCGGGGGTAGTAGGTCCGCTCGCGGTGGAACTCGGTGTCGAGCGCGTAGGCCGGTTGACCGACGAGCTCCTCGACGAGCGCGGCGAGCGCCGCCGCGTCGTCGACGACCCGGTAGTCGGGCGGTCCGGACTCGACCGCTCCCCGGACGCGCCGGGTCCCCACCTCAGCCGCCGTAGCTCATGCGGGTGTCCTCGATCCGAAGCACCTCGGCCTCCTCGCCCTCGTCGCCGAAGACGGCGTCGAGCACCTCGCCGACGAGGAGGGCATGGGACCCGAGCTCGACCACCCGCTCGAGGCGGCAGTCGAGCACCGCGACCGCGCTCGCAGGAGCCGGGCACCCCGTCGCCGGCGCGTCGAGGTAGGCGACGCCGCTCAGGGTCCGGGCCGAGGCGTCGTGCTCCGCCGGCTTCGCGAAGGTCCTGACGAGCGCACGGTCCTGCCGGGAGAGCAGCGAGAGGGCGAAGCTGCGGCCCTCGCGGACGAGGCCGAGGGTGACCGAGCCGGACTCCACGGCGACGCCGAGGAGCTTCGGCTCCGTGGCGAGCTGCACGGCGAGGCTGCAGGTCATGAGGTTGCGCCGCGCACCTGCCCTGCTCCCGAGCAGGTACAGCCCGGTCGGCATCTTCCACAGCACCCGACGACGTCGCCGGTCGTACTCGACCGGGTCGGCTCCGACCGGGAACGGGCCGACCACCTGGGCACGCGGCGTCATCTCCCCGTAACCTACCGCCCGGACACGCCGAGCGCCTCCAGCCGCCGCCCGGCGGCGTCGAGCGCCGAGGTGGCCCGGCGCAGCTCCGACTCGTAGCGGTCGAAGCCGCCGCGGGCGAACGAGCGCGCCTCGGAGCAGTACTGGGCCGCACGGGTGAAGTCGAGATAGGCGTCGTTGAGCTCGGACGTCAGCGTCTCGTCCGGGGTCGGCAGCTCGCCGTAGGCGGTCCCGGCGTCCGCGCCGAGCCCGTCGCAGGCGGTGTGCGTCGCCAGGAGCTTG
>JAJYNS010000055.1 GCA_021786195.1 Actinomycetes bacterium
GCTAGGGCGGCTCGAGCGCCGACCACGCCAGCGAGGCGACCGCGGCGAGGCACAGTGCCTGGACGGCGATACCGGAGGAGGCGGGCGGCGCCTTGCCGCCGGGCGGCAGCACGGCAGCGAGGACCCCGGCGGCGACGACGCAGGAGACGGCCGCGGCCGCCCCTGCCCCGGGCCGGAGGCGGCCGCGGAGACGCCGGCGCGACGCGCTCGGCCGCTCGGTCGCTCGCAGGCCGGCGCCGAGCAGGACGAGGAGCGTGGCCGTGAAGGCTGCGAGGCCCACCCACCCGCCGGAGAGGGCCGAGACGAGCAGGCCGAGCGCGGCAACGAGCGTGCCTCGAGCCGACCGGCGCCCGGTGGCGAGGAGGTCCCGACGGCGCTCGGGCACGGCCGCGAGGCCGACCAGGACGAGCGCGGCGGCCGCGCCGGTGAGCAGGCCGAGGCGGTAGCCGGCTTCGGGCGAGTAGGTCAGCCGGACGACGCCGCCGGATCCGCCGGGCACGACGAAGGCCTGCTGCCAACCATCGACCACCCCGTCGGCCAGGCGACGGCCGTCGAGGGTCGCCACCCAGCCGGCGTTGGCGTTCTCACGGACGACGAGCCAAGCGGCGGAGCCGGGCCCGATCCTGAGCGCTCGGTGCTCGGGTTGCCACGCGAGGACCTCGAGGCGCCTCGGGCGGGCACCTGCCGGCGCCGAGCCCGGCGGGCCCGACCCGCTCCGGGAGCCCCCGCGTCCCAGCGGCAGGAGGCTCGCTGCCACCGGCGTCACGGTCGGACCCTGCTCCAGCCGCAGGTGGTGCCGGCCGGCGCGGAGCGAGAGGACGCCAGGTGCGCCTCGGGCGTCGCTGCCGGCGGGGTCGCAGGGCACGATCGCGAGCGGGGAGGCGTCGAGGACCGACCGGAGCGTCCCGCGCACGAGCGTCGGGATCCTTGCCCCGTCGAGCTCGATCTCCGGTCCCCGGCCGCAGGCGAGCGCGACGCTCGAGGAGAGCGGCGGAGCGCGCTGCACGAGCCCGGGCGCGAGGAGGCGCAGCGAGCTGAAGCCGACCGGGAGGGCCTCGACCCCGTGGGAGGTCCGATCGAGGCGCACTGCCAGCTCGGGGAAGGACAGCTGGAAGACCCGCGCGGAGATCCGCCGGGTGAGGCGGGCGAGCCCTGCGTGCACGCCGACCGTCTCGGACGTGCCGCCGCCTTGGACCTCGACGGCGGCGGGGCTCGATGCCGGGAGGCGGGGGGAGCGGGCGAGCTCCAGCCCCGAGAGCGTGACCCGCCGCGGCAGGACGAGGGTGAGCCGAGGCCGGGCGTCGGATGCCGAGGCGATCCAGCCGCCCCCCGGGTCGTCCTCGAGGAGCGTCTGGGGGGCGTCGGCGGGGGAGGCGACGAGCTGGGAGGAGGCCCGGATCTTGACCGCTGCGGCGGTGGGCATCGCCGCCTCCAGCGCGGCGGTGCCCCGGGCGACGCCGAGCACGCGCAGGCGGTAGCGGGCGGCGCGTGCGAGCCGGAAGGTCCGGTCGAGCCCGCTCGAGTCCTCGGTGCCGGCGACGAGGAACGGCGCGCAGACCGTCGCTCGAGGCGATGCCAGCTCGACGCAGCCGTCGTCGGCACCTGGCTGCGCGGAGAAGGCGAGGACGGGCGGGCCCGCGGCCGGGTCGGCGTCGGCGGGGACGAGCAGGCTCTCCTCTGCCGGTGGCACCCCCGGCGTCGAGACCTGCAGCGCGGCGGCCTTGCCTCGCCCCCCGCCCGCGACGGCCAGGATCGTCACCTTGAGGAAGCTCGTCTTCCCGGCCGGGATGCGCAAGCTGCGCGCCGCGCCGCCTTGGGCGAGGCGCAGCGGCGCGCGTCCCGTCTGCGTCGTCACCTCCACCTCGCTCGCCGCCGGCCCGGTCCCCGGCAGCCGGGGGGAGGCGACCGTGACCGAGCGGAGCTCGACGGGTCGGCGGAACCGCTCCTCGACCCACTGGCCGACCGCGTGCGCCGAGCCGTTCACCCAGGCGGTTCCGGGGACCTCGTCGAACGCCGCCACCGGGCCGTCGGCGGGGTCGAAGGCGCGCACGGCCGACGCGTAGCTCGCCGCCGAGGAGGCCGTTACCGAAGAGACGCCGTAGAGGATGGCCGTCGTCTGGTGCCCCGCAGGGTTCCCGAAGAGATAGTCGTGGAACCGGCGCGGCTCGGACCAGGGCTGGCCGGGGAGCAGGGTCGCCGAGACGTTGTCGGCGGCGCGGCCGAAGTTGACCTCCTGGCGCCGGTAGCCGTCGGTCACGACGGGGACCTCGGCGGCGGCGGCGGTCCCTTTCGCGGTCGGGTCCGCAGCCATCACCGTCGCGGCATGCTCCGGCAGCAACCCGAGGTCGGCGAGCTCGAGCAGCGACCCCGGACCGCCGCTGACGCGCAGGGTCCCTCGGAGCGGGTAGGTGACGGCGCGCCCCACCGTTCCGGCGACCTCGTAGATCTCGACGGCGGGCGCCGCGATCTGCGTCCCGCCGGCGGCGACGACCTCGCCCTCGCTCGAGTTGCCGACCACCGGGCCGAAGCGGGCGACCCTCCGGATCCCCGGCGAGCCCTCGAGCGAGGCGCGCACGAGCAGCGGCGAGGTGATGGTGCCGTCTTCCCGGCCGGAGTCGAGGTCGTTGCGGACCACGAGGTAGCGAACTCCGGCCCGGGCGAGCAGCGGCGCGAGCCCGATCTCGCCGTGACCGGATCGCACGACGGCGTCGACCTGGTCAAGCAGGCGCGTGCTGCCCGCGCCGCCGAGCGGCGCGGCGTTGCGCACGGCCCAAGGAGTGGTCGCGAGGACCTGGAAGGGCTCGTCGGTGGGAAGCCCCCAGGTGTAGTCGGGGTGCTGGCTCGCCGGAAGCAGCAGTGCCCACGCGCCGGAGCGGTCGTGGGCGGCAAGCCAGCTCGCCGCCGCGCGCCACCATGCGGGCAGCGCCCGGAAGGCGCCGGGCGGCTCGAGCTGGCCCGACCAGACCGGCCAGGCGCCGACGGCGACGGCCGCCGTGGTCCCGATCGCCGCCACCCCGGCCAGGGCTCGCAGCGAGCCGGGTCGGCGCGGGGCCGGTCGGCTCCCTGGAGGCGGCGAGCCCGCCGCTTCGCCTCCGCCCTGCTCCGCGCCCGCCCCGGCGCTCGCGCCCGCCCCGGCCCGCCCCGGCGCGAGGGCGCAGGCCTCGGCGACGCCGATCGCGAGCGGGACCCTGAGGACGAGGTCGAACTTGCTGAGGTTGCGGAACGCGACGAGCGGGCCGTCGAGGAGCGATCGCTCGATCGCCCCGAACGGCGAGCCGCCGGGCCCGCTGTGGCCGAAGCTCACGAGACCGACGCCGACGAGGATCCCGCTGAGGAGGAACTCCCGATCCGAAAGGCGCGTGCGGGCGCAGCCGAGCGCGCCGGCAGCCACGACGAGCGCCGAGGCGAGGACGGGGAACGGGCGGGTGAGCAGCAGCCACTCGGCGGGCCACTGGGGGCCGTCGCCGGTGAGGATGTGGCCTACCCAGTCCGACGTGCCCTGCAGGACGTTGAACAACGACGCGGAGCTCGTCGTCGTCGCGGCCGACTCGATCCAGTCGGTGAACGGCGCGCTGTAGCGAGCGAAGGCGAGGAGACCGAGCGCCCACCACAGCACCCCGAGGACGACGGCGAGCGCCCACCACGCCGCCAGGCGGCCCACGGCGCGCCGGGGGCGCCTGGCGGCGAGCCAGGCGAGGTAGAGGCCGGGGAGGACCAGGGTCGCGAGCGTCGCCGACGCGTTCACCCCGCCGGCGAAGAGGAGCGCGACGCCGCTCGAGGCGGCGGCGCGCCGGGGGCGCCCGAGCGCTCGCTCGCCGACGAGCGGCGAGAGGACCCACGGCGAGAGGCACTCCGGTGCCGCCTCCGCGCTGATCGGCCCGATGTGGCTGAGGAGGGACGGGGTCAGGGCGAAGGCGAGGGCGGCGAGGAGGCGGGTGGCCGGCGTGCCGGCGCCGAGGCGGCGGGCGAGGTGGTCGCAGCCGAGGAAGGCGGCGACGAGGAGCGACGACTGCCAGGCGCGCTGGACCGCCCAGGCCGGGAGCCCGGCGGCGTGGCCGAGCGCGAAGAACGGCCCCATCGGGAACAGGTAGCCGTAGGACTGGTTCGCGACCTCGCCGAAGCCGACCTGCGGCTGCCACAGGCGGGTCGCGCCGCCGAGGAAGCGCAGCGGGTCGAGGCTGACCCCGAGCTTGGTGTCGGCGACGATCAGGCCCGGATGCTGGGCGAACACCGCTGCGACGAGCGCCGCGCAGATCCCGGCGGCGGCCAGGGTCTCCCCCCGGCGACCGGAGCTCCCCGTCGTGCCCGGCACTACCGGCGACGCAGCACGAGCAGCACGTTCCAGCTCGCGAGCTCGCGAAGGCCCGGGACCGCAACCACCCAGCGCGCCCAGCGGGGGTGGTAGCGGGGCAGGCGGGCGACCAGCTCGGCGCCGCCCTCGGCCGCCCGTCGCCGCGCCCAGCGCAGCATCCGCCCCGCCGACCAGGGGAACAGCGACACGCCGTAGTCGTTCTTCGGACGCCGCCCGTGGATGCGCGCGTAGCGGTCCGCGGCCCGCCTCCCGCCGAGCAGGAGGTGGTAAGGGCGGGTCTCGTGGCCGCCGTGGAAGGAGAGCCAGCAGGTGTAGGACAGGAGCACCGTGCCGCCCGGCCGGGTGACCCGCAGCAGCTCGTCGGCGAGCGCCTCGGGCTCGGCGACGTGCTCGAGCACGTTGCTCGACACGCAGATGTCGACGCTGCCGCCGAGCACGGGCAGCGCCCTTCCGTCCCCGGCGACGCTCCGGCGCCCAGGACTGGACCGGGCGCGCAGCTCGCCGAGGTCGGGGTCGACGACGACGCAGCGGGCGCCGAGCTCCTCGAGCGCCTGCGCCGCCCACCCCGGCCCGCCGCCGACGTCGAGCACCACTGCGCCGGACACCGGCGCGTAGGCGGCGACCTGCTGCGCGAGATCGGCGCCGAGGAGGCGGTAGAAGCGCTCGGGCTCGGTCTGCTCGAGCCGGAAGGACCTCAGGAGCTCGACGCTGCGCCTCAGGCTCACCTCACGCACTCGACCCGGCCGGCTGCGCCGCCGGGACGCCCATCGCGGCGTCGAGCACCGCCGCGATGCGAGAGACGGTGTCCGACCAGGAGAGCGCGAGCGCCCGGGCACGCGCCGCCGCCCCCATCGACTCGACGAGCGACGGGTTCGACAGCAAAGCGGCCAGGGCACCGCAGAGCGCGTCCAAGCCGCCGTCGACGACGAAGCCCGTCTCGCCGTCCACGACGGACTCCTCTGTCCCGCCGCTCCCGGCGAAGGCGACCGAGGGCGTGCCGCACAGCCCGGCCTCGACCGTCGCGAGCGACCAGCCCTCCTTGACGCTCGGCACGAGGTGGACCCAGGCGCTCGCGAGAAGGTCGGCCTTGGTCTGCTCGTCGACGAAGCCGTGCAGCTGCACGGCGCGACCCAGGCCGACCCGGCGGGACGCCTCGCGCACGTGGCCCTCCCAGTAGCCGCGCCCGACCACGTCGAGGGCGAGGTCGCCGAATCGAGCCCGGAGGGCAGAGGCCGCCTCGAGGGCGAGCTCGACCCGCTTGTGGGGGACGAGGCGCCCGAGGACGACGACTCTGGGGCTCGGGGAGCGCCGAGTCCGTGGCCTCGGGACTGCAGGCGCCCCGATGCCGACGACGGAGATGCGCGAGGGCGCGACGCCGAGCTCGACGAGCTCTCGCGCCGTCGCTGCGCTCTCGGTCATGTAGGGCGCGTGCCGGTAGAGCATCGGTCCGAGGCGGGACTCGACCCACCAGCCGATCCGGGCCCGGCCGGGCCCGAGGACGAGGGGCCACTGCTCGCGGTGCACGTGGTGGACGAGCACCGCGACGGGCCGGGGGGAGACGAGGGTGGACAGGAAGGGCACGCCGTTTTGGACGTCGAGCACGACGTCGGGATCGACTCGCCGCAGCAGCAGCGAGGCTGCCGCGGCGCCGTAGACGGTGAGACGCCCGCCGCGCCGGCGGTAGCGGAGGCCGTCGACCTCCTCGTCGGCCGGGGCGCCCGGGACCCTCGCCGAGAGCAGGGTCACGTCGTTGCCCCGAGCCGCAAGGCCCCGCGCGACGGTCTCGATGTACCGCTCGCTGCCGCCGCTCTCCGGATGGCGAAGGTCTCGCCAGTTGCAGATCGCAACGCGGGCGCCCCCGGCGCTCACCCCCGGCACGAGCGGAGTGTACTGGCGAGGACCTGCCGGGGCCGGTTTGGGGAGGGGCGCGGCGGGGATCGGAGAGGACCGGGGCGATCCGGCCTCCCGCTCAACCGGTCGTGTCGACGATCAGCACGGAGCAGGGCGCCTCGTGGGCGACGGTGTTCGGCACGCTGCCGAGGACGCGGCGCACGCCGTGCATCCCTTTGTTGCCGACGACGACGAGGTCGGCGTTCACCCGCACCGCGACCCGCACGATCGCCTCGGCCGCGTCGCCGGGCTCCGCGTGCACCACGCTCTCCAGGCCGGCCCGCTCGGCGCGTCGGCCGAGCTCCTCGAGCAAGGTGTCGGCGGGGTGGGTCATCGCCGCCTGGTGGAACTCACCCGGTATCTCCTCGAGCAGCACTCGGTCGGGCTTGTAGGCCGTGACGATGTGCAGCGCCGCCTCGAGCCGGCGCGCGAGATCGATCGCGGCGTCGACGGCCTCGAGCGCGGTGGAGGAGCCGTCGGCGCCGACGAGGATCTTCTGGAACATCCTCACCCCATTCTCCTGCGGTCCTGCTCCGGTCCCTCTCGAGCCGGCCCTCCGGTCGGCTCGTCGACGGTCGCCCCGGCAGGAGCGGCGGCGGCTGACCCAAAGGATTGCACGTCCCGTGAGTCGACGCCGGGGCACGGAGCCGGCGGGGGGCTAGCCGGGCGGCGCGTCGACCGGCGCGGCGGTCGTCGGGACCTCGGCGCGCACGGAAGGCGCTTGCACGACGCTCACGACCGGCCCGGAGTCGTCCAGGTCGACGAGGGAGAGCGCGTTGCCGAAGGTCGGCACGAAGACGTCCCGCCTCGTCACGTCCGCCCGGTAGACGGTGGCAGGGCCGACCCAGACGGGCACGCCCGCGAGCACGCCAAGGGACTCGTGGTGGTTGTGGCCGCAGACGACGAGCCTGACGTCCGAGCCGGCGATCGCCGCCGCGAGCCGGCCGGGATCGCGGAGGGCCTGGCGTGCCATCGGCCGGATCGGCGAGGCGATCGGCGGGTGGTGGAGCGCGACGACCGTGCCCTCGGGTGCGGGGCTCGAGAGCGCGTCGGCGAGAAAGGCGAGCGTCTCTCGGTCGAGGTCGCCGTGGTCCTCGCCGGGGACGGTCGAGTCGAGCGCGACGAGCCGCAGTCCTTCGTGCCAGCGCACCTGGTTGATCGGCCCGTCTCCCGGCGGCTGGCCGAGCAGGCGCTCGCGGAAGGGCCCCCGCGAGTCGTGGTTGCCCGGCAGGTAGACGACCTCTGCTCCGTCGGCGGCTTCGTCGAGTGTCGCGGCGAGCTCTTCGTAGCAGGACGGCTCGCCGCGGTCGGCGAGATCGCCGGTGAGGACCCACAGGTCGGGGCGCAGGCCGGCGTCACGGACCCGGGCGATCGCTGACAGCAGGTTCTCGCTCGGCCTGGCGCCCGGCGGCAGGACACCCCTCGTGCTCAGGTGGAGGTCGGAGAGATGTGCGAGGAGGTGCCTCGGCAAGTGCTCGCCTTTCGCGGGGCCGCTTCCTGTCTAGCAAAGGCTCGCGCCGTCCGAGGGGCGCCCGCGCGGCCTCGCAGGGTCGCTCGCGCCCGGCGGGCCGGCCCAGGCGGGGTGCGTCCGGGAAGGGCGCGGCCGGCCGAGGGTCGGCGCGCGAAGCTGGTCGCGTGGGGTCGGCCGGGGGTGCGGCGCGACTGCGCCCCTACGTGGCGCGTCGCGCCATCGAGTGGGATCTCGACGCGCCGGGAGCCGACTGGCAGGTGGTCGACGCGACCTGTTGCTTCGTCGACATCTCGGGCTTCACGGCGCTCTCGGAGCGGCTGGCCGCTCGCGGCCGGAGAGGCGCCGAGGAGCTTACCGGCGTCCTCAGCCGGGTGTTCTCCCGCATGCTGGGCGTCGCTCGGGAGCGCGGTGGTTCGCTGCTCAAGTTCGGCGGGGACGCCTTGCTCGTCGTCTTCACCGAGGGCGACCACGCGCTCTCGGCCGCGTCGGCGGCGGTCGGTATGCGCTCGGCGCTGCGAGAGGAGAGCGGCCGCACGACGTCGGCGGGGCGCGTGCGGCTGCGGATGTCCGCCGGCGTGCACTCCGGCAGCCTGCACATGTTCCTCGCCGGGTGCTCGCACCGCGAGCTGCTGGTCACCGGCCCTTCTGCGACGGCCACGACCCGCATGGAGCAGATCGCCGGCCCGGGCGAGATCGTGCTGAGCGCTTCGACCGCGTCCCGCCTCCCGTCGGGCGCGACCGCCGCGGCGAGGGGCGAGGGGTGGCTTCTTGGCTGGCGGCGAGGTCGGGGCTCGCCGTCCGAGCCGTCGCCGCCCCGGCCGACCGACCCGGGCCTCGCCGAGGCCTACGTCCCCGAGTCGTTGCGACGGCGGCTCGCCGAGGGCGAGGGAGAGGCCGAGCACCGGACGGCCTGCGTCGCCTTCCTGCGGTTCGAGGGGGTCGACGGGCTCTTGTCGGTGCAGGGCCCCGGCGCCGTCGCCGGCGTGCTCTCCGGCCTGGTCTGCGCCGTGCAGGACGCGGCGGCACGGGAGTCGGTGACCTTCCTTGCCTCGGACGTCGACGCCGACGGCGGGAAGATCCTCCTCGCGACCGGCGTGCCCGCCGCCCAGGAGGACGACGAGGGGCGCCTCCTGCGCGCCCTGCGCTCGGTGCTCGACCGGCCCTCTCCGCTCGTGCTGCGAGCCGGGGTCAATCGCGGGCACGTGTTCGTCGGGGACGTCGGGGCAGAGGACCTGCGGACCTTCACGGTGATGGGCGACACCGTGAACCTGGCCGCCCGCCTCCTGGCGCACGCCCCGCCTGGCGGGCTGCTCGCGACCGGTCCGGTGCTCGAGCGGGCGCGGACCGCGTTCGGGACCGACTCGCTCGAGCCCTTCTCGGTCAAGGGAAAGTCCGCGCCCGTGCATGCCTACCGGGTCGGCGCGCCGACCGGCCGGCGCCAGGAGCGCCGGCTCGGCTCGCTCCCCTTCACCGGCCGCGAGGCGGAGGTCGGCTTGCTGGTCGAGGCGCTCTCCCGGGCGCGAGCGCGCCGAGGCTCCGTCGTCGTCGTCGAGGGGGAGCGGGGCCAGGGCAAGTCCCGGCTCCTCGACGAGCTCGAGGCAAGGGCCGGCGAGCTCGCCGTGCTGCGCTTCGCGGGCGAGCCCTCCGCCGGCGCGCTGCCCTACCAGGCGGCGAGGGGCGCAATGCGCGCCGTCCTCGGGATCGGCAAGGCCCGCCGAGACGAGGCCGGCAAGGAGCTGCTCGCCGCGCTCACCCGGCTCGGAGGGCGGCTTGCGCCCTTCGCTCCGCTGCTCGCGCCGATCGTCGACGCCGAGGTGGCGCCGACGCCCGAGTCCGGCGCGGTCGCGCCGGAGTTCGCGCGCAACCGCATCGCAGGGCTCGTCGTCGAGGTGCTCGAGGCGGCAGTGCCGGGACCGCTCATCCTGATCGCCGAGGACGCGCACTGGTTTGACGACGCGACGAGCGGGATCTGCTCCCACCTGGCTCGGGCGGCTACCTACCGGCCTTGGCTGCTGTGCGTGGCCCGCCGGCCCGGAGCCGGCGGGTTCGACCCCGAGCCGGCGGGCGCCCGCATCGAGCTGGGGCCGCTCGCCGATCGCGAGCTGGTCGCGCTCGTCGAGTCGGCGACCGAGGCGGCGCCGCTCCGCCCGCACGAGCGCGACCGGTTGGTGCGGCGCTGCGGCGGGAACCCGCTGTTCCTCGAGGAGCTGCTGCGCGCCGCGCGCGGCGGGGACGTCGGGGCGCTTCCGGACTCCCTCGATGCCGTCGCGACCCGCGAGATCGACATGCTGCCGAGGCCCTGCCGGCGGGTGCTGCGGATCGCGTCGGTCCTCGGGCCCTCCTTCGAGCTGCCGACCCTGGCCCGGCTCCTCGCCGAGGAGGGTGTCGAGCCCGGCGACGACCCGCTCGCCGGCCTCGAGCACCAGCTCGGGCGAGACGGCACCGGCAGGCTGGGGTTCAGGCACGCCGTGCTGAGGGACGCGGCCTACGAGAGCCTCCCCTTCCGCTCCCGGCTCGAGCTGCACCGCAGGGTCGCGCTCGCCCTGGAGCGCCGGGGTGACGCGGAGCCTGTGGCCGCGGAGCTCTCCTACCACTGCCTGGCGGCGCAGGACTGGGAACGGACGTGGCGCTACTCGCGGCTCGCCGCGAGAAGGGCACGCGAGGCGCACGCCCAGGGGGACGCGGCGAGCGAGCTCGAGCGTGCCGCCGCCGCGGGGCGTCGGCTCCCTGGCGTCGCCGAGGAGGGGCTTGCGGAGGTGCTCGCCGAGCTCGGCGAGGTGCGGACGCTGCTCGGCGAGTACGAGCTGGCCGACGACGCCTTCCGGCGCGCGGCCTCGGCGCGCAGGGACGACCCGCTGTGGCGAGCGTCGCTCGCCGAGCGGCGCGCCTACCTGCTCAGCGAGCACCTCGGACGTCCGGCGGCTGCGCTGCGCGTCGCGCGAGCCGCCCGGGCCGCGCTCGGCCCGCTCGAGCCCGGCGGGGAGGAGGTCGGTCGGCTGCGGGCGAGGCTGCTCGCACGGGAGGCCGACGTGAGGATGCGCCAGGGCAGGCTCACCGACGCGATCAGCACCGGCGAGGCGGCGGTCGCCGCCGCCGAGATCGCCGGGAGCAAGCCGGCCCTCGCCCTCGCCCTCTCCGTGCTCGACGGCTCGCTCTTCCAGGCCGGCCGCGGCGTGGAAGCGACCCACATGGAGCAGGTCCTCGCGCTCTACGAGGAGCTCGACGACCACCTGCACGTGGCGATCGCCCTCGGCAACCTCGCCGCGACGGCCTACTTCGCGGGGCGATGGGACCTCGCGCTCGAGCGCTGGCGGCGTTCGGCGGCGGTCTCGGAGGAGGCAGGCGACCTTGCCGGAGCCGCGATCGCCGAGCTCAACCTCGGCGAGGTCCGGGTGAACCAGGGCCGCCTCGACGCCGCCGTGGCCCACCTGCGGCCCGCCCGGCGGACGCTCGAGTCCTACGGCTATCGCGTCATGGCCGCACTGGCTGCGATGCAGCTCGGCCGCGCTCTCGCCTTCCTCGGCGAGCGCGAGGCAGGGCTCGAGCTGGTCGAGGGCGCGGCCGCGACCTTCGACGAGATCGGCGCCCGGCTCGAGTCCCTCGAGGCGCGTGCGCGCCACGCCGAGGTCCTCGCCCATGCCGGGCGCTTCGCCGAGGCGGCGGCGTCGCTTCGCTCGGCTCGCCAGCTCGAGCTGCACGTCGGCGAGTCCTCGCACGCGGCCCTGCTCGACCGGGTCGCGCTGACGATCGCAGCCGGCAGGGGCGATCGATCGCGCTTCGCCGCCGGCCTGGAGCAGTGCCTCGAGCGGGCTCTCGGGCTCGGCGCCGACTACGACGTCCTCGTCGTGCTCGCCCTCGCCGAGGCGACGGGCGACTCGCGAAGGGCCGCCGAGCGGGCGCGGCTCGAGACCCGGCTCGGCGTCGTGCGGCTGGCGCCGCTTCCGCAGGTCACGGGTGCAGGGCTGTCCCAGGCGGGCATGCCCTTCGTTCGGCTCGGGCCGGCCGGCCCGAGCCGCGGCGGCACCGGCTAACCGTTCCGCCAGGCGACGTCGTCGAGCCCGGCCCAGGTCTCGGTGACGTCGGTGTAGGTATGGCCGTCGACCGAGACGTAGCTGTAGGTCTTCGACGTCGTGCACACGGGGCCCGGAGGGTCGGAGGTCGTGCTCGGTGCCGCGCAGAAGGTCTGCGGCTCGAACGCCCCGCCGTCGACGGTCGGTATCGCGACCTCCGTCACCGGACAGGAGGGCAGCTCGCTCGAGCCCGTCGGGGGTGGGGTCGGCTCGCAGCCGGGGAGGTCGCCCCAGTCGATGGTGGCGGTCATCGCCGTGCCCGTTGTGGACGGCGAGGCGAACTCGACGGTCCTCGTGCCGCTCTGACCGATGCTCGCCGAGAACTGCGTGTAGGACTTGCACCCGCTCGTCGAGGGCAGCGAGATGCTCGCCGTGACCTCCCCGGTGCCCGCCGTGCCGTCCGTCGAGGACGTCGTGATCGTCTGGCCGCCGCAGATCTCGCTCGCGAGGGTGAACGTCGACGTCGGCCCGACGACCGACACCGAGCCTCCCGGCGTGAGGACTCGGACCTCGACGGTGTCGAACCCGGTGGTGGCCGGGCAGTCGCCGCTCGAGTTGGTCGAGTCCGAGGAGCAGTCGAGGTTCGAGTCGGCGAGGATCTGGGTGCCCTCGGGCCCGTCGATGGCGTAGGTCTCGGAGGCAACCTGGGTCCCGCCCGTCCCGCCCTGGTACTCGACCAGCTCGACCTCGATGCTCGTGCTCGAGGTCTTGTCCTCTCGCTCGAGCTGCAGCTGGGCGTCGCTGAAGATGCGGCCGGCGACGAGGGAGTTGGTGCCGACGGAGAAGTCGAGCGCCTCCTGGTTCTCGATCGACCAGTCGGGCGGGATCGCGCAGACGCCGGTCCGTGACTTATAGGCGCCGACGACCGCAGCCGTCCAGGAGCCGCCGTAGTCGCTCGCCGAGTTCAGCCGCGCGCCAAAGCCGAGGATCGGCGGCCCGCTCACCGTCGGGGTGGCGCAGCCCCCGGAGCCGGTGACCGACTGCGTCGTCGGGGACGACCCGTTGCCGGGGACGTACTCGACGTAGGTGCCGCTCTTGCCCGTCGTCTGGACGTACTGGATGGTGTCGGGACTGCCCGGCGTGCCGGTCGTGCTCGACGCGCCGGCCCCGCCGCCGATCTGCGCGAGCGCCGCCGGTGCGGCCACTCCGGCGAACGCCACGAACGCGGCGAGGAGCCGGCGTCGACGAAGGATCCGTGCAAGCGCCATCGGCCGACCTCCGCGGTGCATCGGGATCGCGACCTGCGCCCCCCGGCTCGCCCGACGATGCTAGGGGCAGGCGCTGGACATTGCAATGTGCATGCAGTGACGAAAATACCACGCAGCGTGGCAGACCCTGGCGGGGCGCTCGCCGAGCTCAGCGCCGCCTCGTGCCGGCGTAGCGGTGGGCGACGGCGGAAGCCCGCTCGGTGTAGCCCCCGTCGAAGAGCACCGCGTGGACGAGCAGGGGGTAGAGCTGCATGAGCGGGACGCGCTCGCGCCGGCCCGGCTCGAGGGGACGCACCTCCTCGTACGCGGCCAACAGGCGCGGCGGCAGCGGGCCGAAGAGGTCCAGCATCGCGAGGTCCTCCTCCGGGTGGCCGCCGTGGACGGAGGGGTCCACGAGCCAGCCCCGCCCGTCGGCGCCCCAGAGGACGTTGCCCCACCAAAGGTCGCCGTGGACGAGCGACGGGGGCCCGATCGGCAGCAGCTCCTGGAGCCGTGCGGCGACGGGCGCGACCTCGCGCTCGAGGCCGCAGCGGGCGGCGAGGTCGACCAGGCGCCGCCCGTA
The DNA here is from genome assembly GCA_021786195.1 of Actinomycetes bacterium. Taxonomy (GTDB): domain Bacteria; phylum Actinomycetota; class Acidimicrobiia; order Acidimicrobiales; family Bog-793; genus JAKAOD01. The sequence goes on from JAJYNS010000055.1 coordinate 13,514, forward strand.
GAAGGCCGGCCCGCTCTCCGCGGTCGAGGCGTCGACACGGCAGGCGCCGATCCAGGACGACCCACCGCCCCAGGCCAGGTGCGGGGCCGAGTGCAGAGCTGCGAGCGCCCGCCCCAGCGCCTCCTCGTGGACGCCGCTGCGCGCCGCCTGCGGGACCCAGGTGGTGACGAGCACGTCGTCGTCGGCGTGGACCACCTCGGGAACCGGGGGCGCGCCGGCGACCGCAGCGATGGCACGGAGCCCCGCCGCCTCGTCCAGGGCGCCGAGAGCCTGCTTGACGAACAGCGCCCGACCGCCCACGCCGACGCGCCAGGCACCCGGGCCGACCGGCTCTATGGCCTCGGGCGTTCCGAGAACGGCGAGAGAGGCGAGAGAGGAAGGAAGGTGCACCTCGACATCCTCGCCCGCCCTGTGGGGCCCGGCACGCGACGAGACGCTCAGGCGGTCGCCCGCGCCCGGTCTCCGCCCGCCCGCACCCCGGGCGCCCCTCGCTCCGGCGGGTCGTAGCCGCAGCTCGGGTCCTCGCCGAGCGGGTCGCCGGTCCGGGCGAAGGCCTGGGCGCGCGAGCCGCCGCAGACCTCGCGCAGCTCGCATCGGCCGCAGCGGCCCTTCAGCATCGCGGGGTCGCGTAGAGACCGCAGGAGCGGGGAAGCGGCGTAGATGCTGGAGAGCGGCCGCTCCCGGACGTTGCCGGCGACGAGGGGGAGGAAGCCGCTCGGCTGGACGTCGCCGACGTGCGACACGAACACCACGCCGCGCCCGTCGCCGACCGCGAGCGGGCGCCGCTGGGGGCCGTCGTGGCGGGAGGCGCGCGGGGGCAGTCCGAGCTCGTCGAGCCGGCGGCGCAGCTCCCTGTAGAGGGGGCCCGTGGCAGGGGGCGGCGCGTCGCCCGGCGATGCGGCTCGCTGACGCTGGATCAGCACGCGCCGGAAGGCAGGGGCCTCCGTCGTCTTCAGCGGGAGGGCCTCGGCGGCGTCTGCGAGGAACGCGAGGACGTCCTCGGTCTCCGCCGGCCCGAGGGCGCGAAGCGTCGCGCCTCGTCCGACTGGGACGAGGAAGAACACGCTCCAGAGCCCCGCGCCGAGCTCCGCGACGAGGCGGCCGATGGCGGGCAGGTCGAAGACGTTCTCGGTCGTGACAGTGGTGTTGACCTGGAGCCGCAGCCCCGCGGCGACCGCGGCCTTGCATCCGGCGACGGTCCAGGCGAACGAGCCATCCACTCGACGGAAGTCGTCGTGGGTCTCCGACGTCGATCCGTCGATCGAGAACGAGACCGCGCCTGCGCCGGCCGCTCGCAGCGCCGCCAGCGCGTCCGGGGTCGCTCGCGGCGTGCCGGCAGGCGAGAGCGCGACCGACAGCCCGGCGTCCCGTGCGTGGCGCACGAGCTGCAGCAGGTCGGGACGCTGGAGCGGATCTCCGCCGGTGAAGACGAGGAGCGGCCGGGGTGCCCCGGCCGAGGCGAGGTCGTCGAGGACGGCGGTGACCTCGGCGGTCGTGAGCTCGTTCGGGTCGGGGTGCAAGGCCGCCTCCGCCCGGCAGTGGCGGCACGCGAGGGCGCAGGCGCGGGTGAGCTCGAACAGGACGAGCAGCGGTCGCGCGTCGACGTCGAACCGCAGCCTGCGTACTCCCGGTGGGGCGGCGGGCCGCGGGCGGTCCGTGCCGGCGGTCCCGACCTCCGCTCCCTTCTCAGCTCTCTCGTCGGACGTTCCGGCCGTCGGGTCCCTCATCGCTCGTCCCCCTTCCCGGCGTCCTGCTGAGCGGCGTTGTCCTGCACACCGAGCGACTTCTCGAGGGCAGCGGCGACGCAGGTGAGGAAGGACCGAGCGGTCGCCTCGGCGAGCCGATGGAGCAGCGCCCGGTCGAGGCCGCGCCCGATCTCGCCCAGTGGCGGGACGTAGGAGGCGTACAGGGTGAGGCGGCAGTCCGCCCGGCCGAGCGGGGCGAGCTCGAGATCGCCGTCGAGGACGGGGAAGAGCGGGCGCATCTCCGTCGACTCCCAGGCGATGGCGACGACGACGCTGTCGCCTCGGGGACGCGGGGGGCCGAGCCTCGCTCGCACCTCCCGCCTCAGGCGCCCCGCCGCCCAGTCGGGCCCGATCCGCAGGCGGAGCTCCTCGCCCTCGGTCTCGGCGGCGCAGGCGAGCGGCGACAGCCAACTCTCGCCGTCCTCGATCCGCCGGCGCACGAGGTCGAAGGGTCGGTGCACGTCGACGAAGTCCTTGACCAGCACTCGACGCCGTTCGGGGTCCGCCGGGGCGCTCTCCATCCCCACCAGGCTAGAGGGCACGTCCGGGTGAGATAGGGGCGAAAGGCCCTTGTTCGCCACCGCCGCAGCGCCCTGGTCGCGGCGGGAGCAGGCTGGCGGCGGCCGTGGACGTGCCTGCCCACACGGCACCGGCCGGTGGGGGGCGGGCCGCGTCGCCGGTGGCGGAGGGAGAAGGGTCTTCCGTACCTATGCGAGCGGCGGTCGAGGATGCATGCTCCTGTTGTGGCGCTCACCGCCTCCTCCGGCGACATGCGTGCGCACGTCGTAGCGGCGCCGGCGCCGACCTCGGGGTCCCGAGCCTGGGGCGTGCTCGCCGTCTTGTGCGTGAGCCTGCTCATCGTGAGCCTCGACAACACCGTGCTCAACGTGGCGCTCCCGACGCTTGTGCGCGATCTGCATGCCACCGACACCCAGCTGCAGTGGATCGTCGACGCCTACGCGATCGTCTTCGCCGGGCTGCTGCTCGCCGTCGGGAGCCTGGGCGACCGGGTCGGGCGCAAGCGGGTCTTCATGGCCGGCCTGGTGCTGTTCGCGGCGGGCTCCGCGTCCTCGGCGTTCTCCTCCAGCCCCGCCGAGCTGATCGCGGCCCGGGCGTTCATGGGCGTCGGCGCCGCGGGGATCATGCCTTCGACGCTCTCGATCCTGACCAACGTGTTCACCGAGGAGGAGCGGCGCGCTCGGGCCATCGGGATCTGGTCCGGAACGACCGGTCTCGGCATCGCCGTCGGCCCGATCGTCGGCGGCTGGCTGCTCGCCCACTACTGGTGGGGCTCGGTCTTCCTCATCAACGTGCCGATCGCCGCGGCGGGACTGCTCGCCGCGGCCTGGCTCGTGCCCGACTCGCGCAATCCCGACGCGCGCCGGCCGGACCCTGCCGGGGCGCTCGCCTCGACCGTCGGGCTCGCGCTGCTCTTGTGGGGGATCATCGAGGCGCCGAGCCGCTCCTGGTCCTCGCCGCTCGTGATCGCCGCGATGTGCGGTGGGATCGCCGTGCTCGCAGGCTTCGTCGCCTGGGAGCGGGCGACGGACCACCCGATGCTCCAGCTGCAGCTGTTCCGCAGCCGGCGCTTCTCCGTCGCGATCGCCTCGATGTCCCTCGTCATCCTCGCCCTGATGGGCGCGCTCTTCATGCTGACGCAGTACCTGCAGTTCTCCCTCGGCTACAGCGCGCTGCAGACCGGTCTCAGGATCGGGCCGATCGCGGCGGTCATCCTCGTCGTCGCGCCTTCCTCGAGCCTCGTCGTGCGGCGCCTCGGCACCAAGCTCGTCGTGGCGGCCGGCATGGCGATCGTCGTCGCCGGCATGCTCATGGTCGCGAGGACGTCCGTGCACGGCGACTACATGGACGACTTCCCCGGCTTCATGCTCATCGGGTTCGGCATGGGGCTCGCCTTCGCGCCGGCGACGGAGTCGGTCATGGGCGCGCTCCCGCTCGCCGAGACGGGCGTCGGCTCGGCGACGAACTCGGCGGCGATCCAAGTCGGCGGCGCGCTCGGTGTGGGGCTGCTCGGGAGCCTCCTCAACACGCGCTACCAGGGCCGGCTCGCCCCGCTGCTCGCCCACCAGCGCATGCCCGCCTCCGTCCACCACCTGATCGTCGGGTCGCTCGGCGGCGCGCTCGGCGTGGCGCAGGCGGTTGGCGGCCCCCTCGGCTCCGCCCTCGCCGGTGCCGCCCGTGCGGCCTTCGTGGACGGCCTGGACCTCGCGCTGCTCGTCGGTGCCTGCGTCATCGCTGCCGGAGCGCTCGTCGCCCTCGCGCTGCTTCCGAGCCGCTCGGACGGCGCGGTGAAGGGGACGAACGGCTCTAGCAAGAGGACCCCTGCTCTGGTCGCATTGGATCAGGAGGTGGATCCGTGACGAGCGAGCGGGTCTGGACCGTCGAGATCGCCTTCACCGAGGACGACGAGCGCACCCGGGCGGACGCCCGACTGCATGGCGGCGGTCACGTGCTCGCGGGTTGGGGACGGGCACGACGCAACCCGGTCGACCGCGACGTGCCGCTCGTCGGGGAGGAGCTCGCCGCCTCGCGCGCGCTCTCGGACCTCGCGCGCCAGCTCGTCTCGGACGCGCTGGACGTCGTCGAGGTCCTCGAGGCCGAGCGGCACGAGTCGCACGCGTCCCGCTGATGAGCGCCAGGGACGACGAGCTCGCGGCGACCTGTCGAGCCCTGCGAGCCGCCGTCGGCGAGCTGCGCGACGCCATCGAGATCCTCACCGGGGCGCTCGAGCTCGACGGCGAGGACCTCTACGTGCGTGCCGACCTGGACGACGTGAGCGTGACCCTTCGGGAGGTGGACGCGCACCTGAGGCGGCTCGTCGACCGGACGGGGCAATGAGCGAGGCCGCCCGGGGGCATGAGGCGCACCCGGCCGGCCCTAGC
>JAJYNS010000113.1 GCA_021786195.1 Actinomycetes bacterium
GGTGGCCCTCGCTCGGCTCACCGTGCGCTCGAGCACGCAGAGCCCCCAGGCGCCGAGGCCGACAATGGCGAACTCGGTCATGGCCCCAGCCGCTTCGCGACCACGACGCCCATCAGCCCGCACGCTATCGTCGCGCCCAGCCCACCGACTCCTTCGACCGAGACAGGACAGCGTCCACTGGTGCTCGCAGTTTTGGGCGTTGCAGCCGCCTCGACACGAGGGCGAGGAGGTCGGCGAGCAGGTAGCGCGGCCCGAAGGTACGAAGTCGCCGCCAGGAGGCCCCGAGCAGCCACGCCATGTCCGTCAGCGCTCGGCGGCCGGTTCCGGGGAGCGGTGGTGGCCGGAGCGACGGGCGCACGTCGACCCCCGATCGCGGGCGGCGCTCCGATGGCGGGGTGGGCCTGACGCCGATCGCGTACAGGTAGCCGTCCACGAAGTCGACTCCGGCGGAGCGAAGCAGACCCATCGAGTGCCACGCTCGCAGGTTGACGTCGACGACGACGTCCCTTCCGTGCCCGTCGCGGACCACGTCGAGGTCGATCAGCACGGAGCTGCCGATCGCCTTAGCTACCGCCCGTCCGAGCTCGAACAGCCGCTCGTCGTCGATCGTGCGGAACGTGCCGCGCAAGCCGAGTCGCAGGGGGTCGACGCTCGTCCGAACGAGCGCAGCGTCCTGCAGGACCTCGCCGTCGGCAAGGACCCCGCAGAAGCTGAGGGACGCACCCTCGACGTGCTGTTCGAAGAGCAGCTCCTCCACACTGCTGGCGGCAACGGCCCGTTCCAGCTCCGCGAGCGCGTGAGCGACGACGACGCCCCTTCCCGCGTCGCCCAGTCGGGGCTTTACGGCGAGCGGCAGGCCCAGCGTGAAGATGGCCTCTTGGACCGTCGTCTGACCGGCTGGCAGCTGGTCGGGCACAGGTATGCCCGCGCCACGAAGCCGCCTTCCCGCGTCGAGCTTGTCGGCGAACGCGGTCCGGACCTCGACGCGTGAGCGGGCCTGCGTGGTCACTGAAGTGGAGCTGGCCGCGAGTCTCGAGGCGATTGGAAGCAGGCGCTCTGGGCATTGGAGGTCGACGATCCTGTGATCTCCGGCAAGGTCGTCCAGTGAAACCAGGTCCTGCCACGACCGGAGGATGACCCCTCGGTCGTAGAGAAGTCGATTCGGCCATCGGGACACGAGCGTGGCCCGCGTGGTGACCCGCAGCGTCCTGCAGCCTCGCTGGCGGGCAAGGGTCGCCAGCTGGTTGAAGGAGTCCCAGGGGTCGTCGTCGATGACGACCAGCAATGGGCGGGCGTCGGGGTCCGACACTCAACGACCCCGTGCGAGGTGGCGCGTCAGGCGACGCGCTGCGAAGCGCGCCCCGTAGGCGAAGCGCATCATTGGACCGAAGCTGTTCGCAGCGAGGGGACCTACGAAGTACAGCCCCTTGACGGAGGACTCGAAGTACGCCGTTAGGGCGGGGGTTCCACCAACCGTTGTCACCGAGGAGCGAAGCTCGGGAGAGAGTATCGGGAGTTGGTCGAGGCGCGGCCGGTACCCGGTGGCCGCGATCACGTGCTCGGCCTCGATCGTCCGATCGCAGGACCCTGCGTCCACCGAGCGAACTACCGGAGCGAGGTCGAGCCGCACGCGACCGCGAACCGCGCTCGCGCTGACCAGCTCCAGGTTCTCGTGGAGCGGGACCTTGCCGATGACCTCGTCCCGGATGAACCACCCGCCGACCGGTCCGAGCGACTGTCGTACGGTCTCGAGGCGCCAGCGGTCCGGGAGACGACGAAAGAGGGGCGCGGCATCGGTGTAGAAACGCGTGCGCCAACCAGGGCCGAGGCCCGAGGATGGTGCGATCACCCGGTCCCGGAGCCGCCGCGGCAGGCGCATCCGCCGGTGGAACTCGATGTCGTGACGGGCGACGACCTCGACATGGGCGCCGGCACGCCGGGCCAGCGCGGCGAGGTCGAGCGCCGAGGATCCGCCGCCGAGGATTACCACCTCCCGCCCTGCGAAGGTGTCGAGCACCACATGCTCCGAGCTGTGACTCCACAGATCCGAGGGCAACTTCGCGACCTGGTCCGGGACGTGCGCGAAGCTCTGGATCCCGATCGCCAGGACGACGCGGCGCGCCGTGATGCGCTCACCTGCTTCGGTCTCGACCTCGAAGGCCCCGTGCGCGCGCGTGATGCTACGCACGAGAACTTCCTCGAGGTTCGGGACGAGACGTTGCTGGAAGGCGAGACCGTAGTCGATGAAGGTCTCGATTGGAACCGGAAGCCCGAGGTCCGCATAGGGGAGGTTGCGCTCGGCGCAGTAGCGAGCGAGCGTGAACTCGCCGCCGGGGTCCGAGAGATTGGAGGCAAACCCGTCCGACTTGAGCCGCATGCCGTGTGGCATGCCGGTCCTCCATGCGTCCATTGCTCGGCCGAAGATCCGAGTATCGACGCGCGCCGCCCGCAAGTGAGCCGCGACAGACAGCCCGTAGGGACCAGCGCCCACGATCACGACGTCTGACGTCATCCGCCACGGACCTCCGGACTGGCGAACCCGACGATGGCGATCGGAACCTGCACGCTTTGCTGCCAGGACGACACTACGCCGAGCAGGGCAAAGGCGACAGCGACCCGGTCATCACGATCTTGCGCGCGCGAAAGGCGTGCCGCTCGAGGAGCGACTTCGTCTTCCGGTCCCCCGGGAGGGTCGGCGCGTCGAGCGCCTCGCAGCCGTGCTCGGTGCACCATTCGATAACGGCACGCAGGAGCGACTCCCCCACCCCCATCTCGCGCGCCTCGGGCTCGACGTAGACGAGGTCGAGCACCCCTCGACACGCGCCCTTGCCGAACCGGGCGAGGTGGGCGACGGCGATGCCGACGAGGGCGTCTTCGTACCATCCGCCGGCGAGGAAGGAGTCCTGGCCCTCGAGGAGTCGCCCGAGCGTCCCGGCGCCAGAGAGGGCCGAGTGCTCGTCCTCGAGCAGCTCGGGCCCGCCGCGTGCGGAGGCGATTGCCCGGAGCGCCTCGGAGAGGAGGGCGTCGAGACGGGGCAGGTCCTCCGAGCTGGCCGGCCGAGCGCCCTCTGGCTGCTCAGCCTGGGCCATCCGCACCGGCCCGGTGACCTTGCAGCTGCGCGAGCCGACCGAGGATCGTTCGGCGTCGGCGGGTCGCCTCCTCGTAGCGGCGGACGGCGTCGAGCTCCTCGGGGCCGAGGGCGTCGAGACGGCGGACGACCTGAGAGGCGGCGAGGGAGTCGTAGGCGGGGATCGCGAGCTTCCCCACCTCGGGCGGCGCGTCGCGGCCGAAGGCGGCGGAGCGCCGGGGCGGCTCTGGCGGGGCTCCCTCGGGCGCGGCGCGCCGCGGCGCAGAGCGGGAAGCAGGACCCGTCGAGTGGTCCGCGGCAGGTCCCGACGAAGGCCCGAGCAGCTGATCGGCGCGGCGTCTCGCCATCGTCACAGCCATCTTGCCGACCATGCGCGCGGCGAGCAGGCGCCGCCCCAGGCGGTCCCTCCCTTGGGCGAGGAGCGGCGTGAGCTGGTCCGCAGCGAGGTCGACCAGCCCGATCGGGGCGAAGACGGCGACGTCGAGCATCTGCTCGGCGAGTGGCCGAGCGGCCTGCTCGCCCCGGGGTCGGCCCTCGCCGCGTCGGCGCGCTGGCGTCGGGGGCGGGTCAGCCAACGCGTCGCCTCACACGCAGTCCCGGCACAACATCCGCTCGGGGTCGGCCAGCTGGCTGTGGCTCTTCACGAGGAAGCAGGACTGGCAGACGAACTCGCCCGGCTGCTTGGGAAGGACCCTGAAGGCGCCGTCGCCGCGGTCCTCGACGTCGGCCGGCTCGTCCTCGTCCTCCTCCTCCTCGTCCTCGACGACGAGGCGCTCCTTCAAGATCACGTCCAGGCTCGCCTCTACGTCGTCGTCGTCGAGCTCGTCGTCGTCCTCGTCGGTCCCCTCCTCCCCTTCGGGGGCGAGCACCGGAGCGCGAGGAGCGACGACTGCGACGTCGTCCTCGAGCTCGTCCTCCTCCCCCTCGACCGTCACGTCGTCGTCGAGGTCCTCGTCCTCGACCTCGACGAGCGCGTCATCGAGGTCATCTTCGAGGTCGGGCTCCTCGACCAGCTCGTCGAGGTCGTCGAGCACCTCCGCCTCGGCCTCGTCACCCAGTTCGCTCGGCATGCCAGTCCTCGTCGTCGTGCGCCCCTGCCGCCACTTGCCGTCGTGCCGCGAGATCTGCCCGGCGAGCGTCGGCTCGGGCCCCTGCCCTCGGGCGCGGTCACTATACGGCAACCGTGCCGCCGTTCAACCGCTCGGCAGCACGGATATTCCCGTGCCTCCGGCGCTGGTCCCGGTGCCGGCGACGGAGCCTCGGGGCCGTGCGGAGAGGCTGACAAGCCGAGGCGCGGGCGCGGCCCGGACCGGCGCGCGAGCGGGCCCGGGGGCCTTTGGCGCCGTCCCTCGTCACTTTCGCGAGCCCGCAAATTGCGGGTCGGACGTTGTCTACTCGGCTCCCCGGGCCTCACCCTGCGCAACTGCCCCACCTCGGCGACCCGGAGCGACTGACGGAAGCTCCTTCGACGGGAGGACCGAACGGCGGGTGCTCCCATTCATGCCCATACGGTGGTCCCGAGTCAATGGCCCTTCGCCGCTCGATCGGGGGTCCGGCGCCGCTCGCTGGCGGTCTCGGCACCGAGGCGGCCGAGCTCGGGCTCGCCGTGGTCGACGAAGGTCATCGCCCTCGCGATCATCCGGTGCCCGGCCTGCTCGGCGATCAACCGGTGCATCTCCTGGGCGATGCGCCGGTAGGCAGGGTGGCCCTGGGGGCTCGAGCGCAGCTCGGTGACGTGCATCACCTCGCGCGCCGAGAGCTGGAGGCTGTAGCGAACGTTGAAGGCGAGCGCGACGGCGTAGGCGGCCCGCTCGGGGAACGCCTCCTGGAGGGCGCCGTAGAGCTCGGCGGAGCGCTCGACCGACTCCCGGAAGGGATCGCCCAGGCCCGCCTCGGCCACGACCTCGGGCACGCTCCAGCCGAGCGAGACCCCGAGCGGCTGCCAGTCGACCGTCAGCATGCGGTGCCTCTGGAGGTCACGGAACGATCCGTAGTCGGACACGACGTCGAAACGGTAGGCAGTGCGCTCGAAGGCCCGTCCCGGGCGGTGGCGGCGGTTGGTCCGCTCGCCGACGTAGGCGTCGAACAGGCGTGCTCGCTCGGCCTCCGACAGTCGAGCGACGCGCCGGGCGGTCTCGGCCTCGGAGCGTCCGGAGAACGGGTAGCAGATCGCGACAAGCACCTTCTCCTCGCCCTGGGGGTCGTGGTCGACGAGGTCGAGGGAGATGCCCGGCGGGGCGAGCTCGCCCGCCGGCGGCTCGCGCCCCGGCCAGAGCTGGCCCACGACCGCCGCCGTCTCCCTTCGGCGCCCGCCGAGGTACGCGGCCCACTTCCCGCCCCGCTCGGGCCGGTCGATGCGAGAGAGGAACGACGGGATCACCTTTCGCAGCTCCTCGAGCATGAGCTCGGCGTAGCGGCGAGCCTCGGGGAGCGGGTCCGAGCGCATCCGGAGCAGGAGCAGCTCGAAGGACTGGCCTGAGCCGTAGATCCCGACGTTCGACAGCGCCGCCGCGGGGAGCAGGCCCCGGAGGGCGTCGAGGGCTCTCGCCTTGACCGAGCGGCGGTAGGCCAGGTCGCCGACGCCCGCCGGCTTCGGGTGGCGCCTCATGAGGTGCGCCTGGAGCTTCGGCAACAGCGCCGCGTAGGTGTCGAACATCCGGTCCATGTCGCCCACGTACCGGGCACCGAGCGGCGAGTCGAGGATCTCCGGGTCCCGGTAGTAGCGGTAGTGGCCCGACGCGAGTCGCGTGCTGTAGGGGATGTAGCGCGTCGACTGCTCGAGGTAGGCCATCAGCCGGCCGCGTTCAAGGATCTTGGTGAGCAGGTTGGAGGCTTGCTCGCAGGCGAGGTGCACGCCACCGAGCTGGGCGACGGAGTCGTCGCCGTAGTCGTTGAACACCCGCGAGTAGAGCGCCTCGGCCCGGGCGACGCCGACGGTCGCGTCGAGCCCGGCGTCGCCGGCCACGTCGAGGTCCTCGACGAACTCGTCGAGGAACAGCCTTCGGAGGCTCTTCGCAGAGCGGGAGTAGCGGGCGAAGAGCGCGCCCTTCACGACCTCGGGCAGGTTGACGAGCGCGAACACCGGCCCGTCGAGGTTGGTGAAGTAACGGCGGAGCACCTCCCGCTCGGCATCGCTGAAGGTCTCCTGTGCGTAGGGCAGCATGCCCGGGAGAGACTAGGGGACCCGCCTAGGGCGGAGGTGGATCGTCGCCGACCTCGGAGTTTCTCCCCTCGAGGGTCCCGGGGAGCGGCGCGACCTGGTCCTCGGCGTCCCCCGAGGGGCCCGAGGAGGCCGCCACGACCCCGCGCACGAGCGAGTCGGCGACCGAGCGGGCCGTCGAGCCGGCGCGCCCGGCGTCGACCATCCCGATCTGGCGGAGCAGGTCGACGAGCTGCTTGACGTTGCGGACGAAGTCGCCCCCGGTGATCTCGCCCTCCTCGGCGAGGTCGAGCGCGCCGGGGGAGCGGGAGGGTCCACCCTGCCGGGCACCGTGGCGCCGGCCGGAGGGACCCCGGGCCCCGTGGCGTCCCCGGCCGGCCGCGGCCGGCGAGGAGCGGCGCCCGCGGCCGACGAGGTGGTGCAGCTCGGCACCGCTCGCCCACTCGTAGGCGAGCACGGCGAAGCCCGCGTCGAGGGCCCGTGTGCGGGGCAGGCCGGCGGCTCGCTCGTCCGATCGGAGCTCATCGCCAAGCAGCTCCAGCTCGGCGAAGCGCCGCGCCAGCTTCGCCGTCGGCCAGGCGGTGCCTCCCGCAGGCCGGCGCGCCTCGAAGGTGAAGCTGGACACGAGGGCCGCGATGCTCGGGCCGTCGAGCCCATCGAGCATGCCGGAGCCGAGGGCCTCGGCGATCAGCAGGTCGCAGTCGTGGTAGATGCCCGCGAGGCGCGCCCCGGCCTGCGTGACACGCCAGCCTGCGAGATAGCCGCGGCCCTCGAGCAGGCCGACGACGGCGTCCAGCTGGCGCGTGAGCGGCACGTCGCTGAGGTACTGCGCGAAGGAGGACCTCACGAGGCGGTAGGCGTCTTCGCGCCGGTAGCGCCGGACGAGATTGACCGTCATGTTGTACGTCGGGCGGAAGGAGGAGCCGAGCGGTGAGCTTCTCGCCGCCGCGAGCGAGGCCACCTCGCCGAAGCTGTGGAAGGGCGACCAGAGCACGGCGGCGTAGCCGACCGCGTCGATCCCTCGGCGGCCCGCCCTGCCAGTGAGCTGGGTGTACTCCCCCGGCGTGAGGTCGGCGTGGCCATGGCCGGAGAACTTCGAGAGGCTCTCGACGACGACCGTGCGTGCCGGCATGTTGATCCCGAGCGCGAGTGTCTCGGTGGCGAAGACCACCTTGACGAGCGCCTCGGAGAACAGCTCCTCGACCGCCTCCCGGAACGGCGGGACCATGCCGGCGTGATGGGCGGCGAGGCCCGCCTCGAGACCGGCGAGGAAGCGAGGGTAGCCGAGGACGGCAAGGTCGGCATCGGAGAGCGCCTCGAGGCGCCGGTCGAGGACCTCGCGGATGCGCCGGCGCTCCTCGGGCGTCGTGAGCCGGGCACCGGCGTCGAGGCACTGGCGGACCGCCTCGTCGCAGCCGTGGCGGGAGAAGACGAAGTAGATCGCCGGAAGCAGGTCCTCCTCGCCCAGCCGCTCGACGACCTCGATCCTCCGAGGGCGCCTCAGCCGCTGGCGCCCTCCCTGCGGCGCCGGGCGCCGGGCGCCGGGACGTGAGCGAGCGAGGCGGTGGGAGCGCTCGTCGAGGGCGGTGGCCTCGGGGTTCGGCCGGCCGTCCACGAAGGTCGGCAGGAGGTGGATCCGCTCGGCGCTGCGGTCGCCGACGGCGTAGAGATGGCGCAGCTCGACCGGGCGCCGCTCCTCGATCACCGCCCCCGTCGCCCCCCGGACGGCGCGGATCCATCCGGCGAGCTCCTCGGCGTTGGAAACCGTCGCCGACAGGCACACGAGCAGGACCTCGGGTGGCGCGGAGAGGATGATCTCCTCCCAGACGGCGCCTCGGTAGGGGTCGTCGAGGTAGTGGACCTCGTCGAGCACAACGCAGCGGAGCGACTCGAGCTGGGCGGGCGAGGCATAGATCATGTTCCTCAGCACCTCGGTCGTCATCACGACGACCTCGGCGCCGGGGTTCGACGTGGTGTCCCCCGTGAGCAGGCCCACCCGCCGCCTGCCGTAGGTCCGGCAGAAGTCGGCGTACTTCTGGTTGGAAAGCGCCTTCAGCGGAGTGGTGTAGAAGGCGCGCTTGCGTCGCGAGAGCGCCTGCTCGACTGCGTACTCGGCGACGACGGTCTTGCCCGAGCCGGTCGGCGCGGCTACAAGGACCGAGCGGCCCTCGTCGAGGAGGTCGAGGGCGCGCAGCTGGAACGCGTCGAGCGCGTAGGGCCTGGAGGCGAGGAAGCGGCCCCTCAGCTCGGCGTCGCCGGTGTCTCCGGCGGGTAGGCGGGCTGCGCCTGTGCCGGTCACCTGGCCGGAAGGCTCTTCGACCCGGCGCAGGTCACTTGCCGAGCAGCCTTCCGACGGCGATGGAGCCCTCGTAGAAGACGACCAGTGGCACCGCCAGGGCCAGCATCGAGAACGGGTCCGAGCTCGGCGTGATGACGGCGGCGAAGACGACGAGGATTACGATGGCTGCCCGCCGCCACTTGCGCAGCCGCGCCGTGGTGAGCACGTTGGCGAGCTCCAAGGCGACGAGCACGACCGGGAACTCGAAGGCGAGGCCGAAGATCGCCATCAGAGCCAGGATCAGGCCGAGGTAGCTGTTCGGCGAGAAGATGTCCTTGATGCCCGGCCCGCCGACGGCGTGCAGGAAGCCGAGCGCGTGGGGGAAGGTCAGCCATGCGACGAACGCCCCCGCGCCGAACAGCGCGAAGGTCGCGACGACGAAGGGGATCGCGTAGCGCTTCTCGTTCGCCCTCAGGCCGGGGGTGACGAAGCGCCACAGCTCGTAGAGCATCACCGGGGAGCCGAAGACCAGGCCGCCGTAGGCGGTGACGTTGAGCCGGATGCCGAAGGCGGTGAGCGGCCCGGTGACGTACAGGTCGCAGGAGTTCCCCTTGCCCACCGTCTCGCAGTAGGGGTGGCGGAAGAAGGTGAGGATCTGCGGGTATAGGAGGTAGGTCACGATCGCCATCACGACGAAGGCGACGACGCAGACGATGAGCCGGCGGCGCAGCTCGCCCAGGTGCTCGCCGAGGGTCATCGCGTCCGGCGAGGGACGCGGCCCCCCACGTCGCCTGATCAGCGTCGCCACGGGCTCAGGAACCGGCCGACAACGTGCCGGCTCAGTTCATGCTCGGGTCGTCCGGAGGGACGGCGAAGTCGTCGCCCGGGACGAGGACGCCGAGCACCTCTCCGGCGTCCGGGTCGACGCCCGACGAGGTGTCCGTGGGGTCACCACCCTCCGGGCCGGCCTTGGACCGCGGGTCTGCCATGGGCCGGGTGAGGTCGGCGATGAAGCCCGACACTACGCCTCGGGGCATGCGCGGGATGCTCGGCATGTCCTCGGGCAGGGCGGAGCGGATCTCCTCGGTCACCTGCTCGCGCACCCGGGTGAGCTCCCGCCAGGCACTCCCGAGCTGGTGCGCGGCGCGAGGAAGGCGCTCGGGGCCGAGCACGATCAGCGCGATCACGAGGACCACCAGGATCTTCTCGGGATCGAGGAAACCCACGTGACGAGTCTACAAGCGGCCCGGCCAGGCCCTCGTCGGCCGCGCGCCCGATCGGCTGGCTGCGCAAACCTCAGAACCAGTGCAGCCAGGGGTGGTCGTGGCGCCACACTATTGCGAAGACCGGGCCGACGATCGAGCGCGCGGTGATCGTGCCCCAGTAGCGACTGTCGCAGGACTCGGCGCGGTTGTCCCCCATGACGAAGTACCTGCCCTTCGGCACCGTCTGCAGCGGGATCGGCCGGCCGAGGACGGTGCCTTTCGGGAGGTAGGTCTCTGCCTGGGGGCGCCCGTCGACGTAGACGGCGTTGCCGACGGAGCGGATCGTCTGACCCGGGCCCGCGACGATGCGCTTGACGAGGTCCTTCGCCTCCGGGTCGTCGCAGACGCCCGGCCGGTCGCCGGGAGGGTGCGCGAACACGACGATTGTCCCGTCGCCGAGCGAGCCCTTCGAGACGAAGGCCTTGTCGACGAGGATCCGGTCGCCGACCTGGAGCGTCGGCTCCATCGAGCCGGAGGGCACGTAGTAGGCCTCGATGGCGAAGGTGCGGATGAGCACGGCGACCAGGGCGGCGACGGCGATGACCGCGACCCACTCGAGGAGCCTGCGCCCCCACCTCGTGCTCCTCGGCCCCCCGCGACGGGAGTGCAGCCGACGGCCTCGGGGAGCGGCGCCTCTTGCCTCCCCGGCACCGTCCTCGGGCCCGAACTGCGCCGCCGACCTCGACTCGGCGGTCCGGCTCACATCGCCTCGATCAGCCGCTCGACGCGCTCGTCGTGGGAGCGGAACGGGTCCTTGAGCAGCACGGTCCGTTGGGTCTGGTCGTTCAGCTTGAGATGGACCCAGTCGACGGTGAAGTCGCGCCGGCGCTCCTTGGCGCGCCGGATGAACTCCCCCCGCAGCCTCGCCCGAGTCGTCGAGGGTGCCTGGACCATCGCGTCGTCGATCGCGGCGTCGGTGACGACCCGCTCCACCTTTCCCTTGGACTGGAGCCGGTAGAAGATGCCCCGCTCTCGGGAGATGTCGTGGTACTGCAGGTCGAGCAGGGCCACCTGAGGGGAGCCGAGCGGGAGGCCGTGGCGGGCGCGGTAGGCCTCGACGAGGCGGTGCTTGATCACCCAGTCGCACTCCCTGTCCAGGCTGAACGGGTCCTTCTCGATCCCGTCCATGCAGTGGCGCCACATCCCAAGCGCCCGCTCCTCCAGCGGGGACAGCCCGCGGGTCTCGGCGTAGCGGACGGCGCGCGAGAGGTACTCCTGCTGGATGTCGAAGGCGCTCGCCTCGCGACCGTTCGCCAGGCGCACCCTGCGGCGGGTGCAGGAGAGGTCGTGGCTGATCTCTCGGATCGCGCGGATCGGGTCTTCGAGGGTCATGTCGCGCAGCACCACGCCGGGCTCCTCGAGCATCCGCAACAGGATGCTCATCGTCCCGATCTTCAGGAAGGTCGTGTACTCGCTCATGTTCGAGTCGCCGACGATGACGTGCAAACGGCGGTAGCGCTCGGCGTCGGCGTGCGGTTCGTCTCGGGTGTTGATGATCGGACGCGACCGGGTGGTCGCGGAGGAGACACCCTCCCAGATGTGCTCCGCCCGCTGGGAGATGCAGTAGACGGCTCCCCTCGCAGTCTGGAGCACCTTGCCGGCGCCGGAGTAGATCTGGCGGGACACGAGGAACGGGATGAGCACCTGCGCGTAGTGCGCGAAGTCGTCCCTCCGGCTCGTCAGGTAGTTCTCGTGGCAGCCGTAGGAGTTGCCCGCTGAGTCGGTGTTGTTCTTGAACAGGTAGACAACGCCGCGGATCCCCTCCTCGCGCAGCCGTGCCTCGGCGGAGACCACGAGCCCCTCGAGGATCCTCTCGCCCGCCTTGTCGTGTGCCACCAGGTCCTCGATCGAGTCGCACTCGGGCGTCGCGTACTCCGGGTGGCTTCCGACGTCGAGGTAGAGGCGGGCGCCGTTCTCGAGGAACACGTTCGAGGAGCGGCCCCAGCTCACGACGCGGCGGAACAGGTAGCGGGCGACCTCGTCGGGGCTCAGGCGGCGCTGGCCGCGCAGGGTGCAGGTGACGCCGTACTCGTTCTCGAGCCCGAAGATCCGGCGCTCCACGACGGCTCACGCTACCGTGGGTGCCGATGTCGCAGGGAGCGCCACGCGAGCGCAGCATGGTGGTGCTGACGACCGTCGTCGGGAGCTTCCACGGCCGGGTGCTCTGTGCCCGGCTCGGCGCGGAGGGAGTGGCGGCCGAGCTCAGCCCGCCGACCGACGGCCCCTACCCCTTGCCACGGGAGGTGGACGTGCTGGTCCGTGCCGACCAGCTCGAGCTCGCGAGGCAGATCCTGCTCGCCGACGCCGTCGACGCGGCGTTCGACTCCCCCTGGCCCAGGGCCACGCGCCCTCGGCTCACCCGCAGGTGGCAGCCGGGGTGGCCCGGCCGACGCTCGAGGAGCGGCGGGGGCGGCCCGGCCGGCTGATCCGGCCCTTCGGGCTCAGCCGCCTGCACCGGGGCCCGAGAGCAGGGCGGCGAGCTCCCCGCCCTCGATCCGGCGAAAGGCACGCCGCCCGTCGGCGCCGCCGGACGTCCCGTTCGTGCGGGAGAGGACGGCGACCTCGAGGTCGGTGGCTGAGAGCTCGCGGTCGGGCCCGGCGAGCACGCCGACGCAGGCACGCACGGCCTCTGCGAGCGTCCAACCCTCGGCGAAGGCGGTCTCGAGGCGCCCGGCGATCACCTCGGCGTCACCGCCGAGGACCGTCCAGCGCTCCTCGTCGACGACCGTGCCGTCGTAGGAGATGTGGTACAGGCGGTTCCCCGCCTCGCTCTTGCCGAGCTCGGCCACGAGGATCTCCACCTCGAGCGGCTTCATCTCGTGGGTGAAGACCTGCCCGAGGTACTGCGCGTAGAGGTTGGCGAGCGAGCGGGCATCGACGTCGTCCCTGGAGTAGGCGTAGCCCTTGGTGTCGGCGTGGCGGATCCCGGCGACACGCAGCTGGTCGAACTCGTTGTACTTCCCGACGCCCGCGAAGGCGACCCGGTCGTAGATCTCGCTGATCTTGTGGAGTGTGCGGGAGGGGTTCTCGGCGACGACGAGGATGCCGCCGTCGTAGGTGACGGCGACGAGCGCCCGGCCACGCGCGATGCCTTTCTGGGCATACTCGGCGCGGTCCTTCATGACCTGCTCGGGCGCGACGTAGTAGGGCATCGTCATCGCGACCCGCCCCCCTCGGCCCGCTCACGTCGGTGGAGCACGGCGGCGAAGCGCTCGGCGACCTCGCCGTCGTCCAGGCGGGCGAACCCGCCCGAGTCGACGGTCGCGACGATCGGGTAGATCCCCCGGACCGGGTCGGGCCCCCCGGTCGCGGCGTCCTCGTCGGCCGCCTCGAACAGCGCCTCGACGGCGAGCTCGACGGCCTCGTCCCTGGTCAGCTCCTCCCGCCAGCCGAGCTTGATCGTCGTCTTGGCGTCCCTGCCGCCCGAGCCCGTCGCGTGGAAGTCGGTCTCCTCGTAGCGCCCGCCCGTCACGTCGTAGGTGAAGATCCGCCCCTTCTCCTGCAAGCCGTCCCAGCCGGCGAAGAGCGGGACGACGACGAGCCCCTGCATGGCCATCGGGAGGTGGGCGCGCACCATCTGGGCGAGCTGATTGGCCTTGCCCTCGAGGGTGAGGGCCGTGCCCTCGACCTTCTCGTAGTGCTCGAGCTGGACCTGGAACAGGCGCACCATCTCGACGGCCGGCCCCGCGGCGCCGGCGATCGCCACGGCGGAGTACCGGTCGCCGGGGAAGACCTTCTCGATGCTGCGGTGGGCGATGCTCGGCCCCTCCGTCGCGCGGCGATCGCCGGCCATCACGACGCCGGAGGCGTAGCGCAGCGCGGCGATGGTCGTCCCGTGCCGGACCTCGAAGCCGCTCGGCGAGCGGCCCTGCGGGGGCGGCGCTCCCCAGATAGGTCCCTGCCCCGGCTCGATCCGCCGGAGGAGCTCGAAGAAGCTCGGCCCGGGGTCCTGCCCGGGCGCGAAGAGGTAGAGGCTCATCGGCCCTGCACACTACCGGGGCGCGCCGCGCCCGGGTCGGGCCCCCGGGCCGAGCCGCCCGGGTCTTGCGCCCCGCCCCGCCGGGCGGGGCGCCTCACTCGCCGCCCTTCTGGACGTAGTTGCGGACGAACTCCTCGGCATTGTCCTCGAGGACCTCGTCGATCTCGTCGAGGAGGTCGTCGATCTCCGCCTTGAGCCGCTCCCCCCGCTCGCTCGACGAAGGCGCGTCCTCGACGACCTCGGGCTCCTCCTTGTGGGGGGCCGACCGCTTCTTCAGCTCCCGCTCCGCCATCGACTCCTGCCTCCTACGCCCCGAGCCGCCGCAGCAGCTCGGCAGCGCTCCCACACCCGTCCAAGAGCGTATCGACGTGGGAGGCGGTCCCACGCAGCGGCTCCATCATCGGGACCCGGCGCAGCGGGTCCCCCCCGAGGTCGAAGACGATCGAGTCCCAGTTGGCGGCGACGATCGACGGCCCGAAGCGGCGCAGGCACTCGCCCCGGAAATACGCTCGGGTGTCACGAGGCGCCTGCTCCACGGCCTCCTCCACCGCCGCCTCGTCCACGAGCCGCTCCATGTCGAGGCGCCGGAAGAGCGAGCGGCTCGGCCGCATGTCGTGGTACTGCAGGTCGAGCGCCGAGACCCTCTGGTCGTCGAGGCCGCAGGAGTGGCGGGCGCAGTAGGCGTCGATGAGCTCGAGCTTCGCCACCCAGTCGAGCTGGCGGCGGAGCGACGGCGGGTCGGCCTCGAGCCCGGCGAGGACCGCCTCCCAGCGCTCGAGCAGCCGGGTGCCGACCTCCTCAGGACCGATCTCGGCGAGCCCCCGCTCGGCGGCGTACTTGCGCGCCGAGTCGTAGAGCTCCCACTGGAGCTCTATAGCCGTGAGCGACTCACCGGTCACGAGCTCCAGCGGCTGGCGGAGGCTCAGGTCGTGAGAGACCTGGCGCATCGCCTGGACCGGGTTCGCGAGGACCAGCTCGCGCTCGGTGAGCACGCCGTCCTCGACCAGCAGGAGCACCACCGCCGTCACCCCGACCTTGAGGAACGTCGCGACCTCGGCCAGGTTGGCGTCCCCGGTGATGACGTGCAGCCGGCGGTACTTCGTCGCGTCGGCATGGGGCTCGTCCCGGGTGTTCACGATGGGTCGCTTCAGCGTCGTCTCGAGCCCGATCTCCTCCTCGAAGAAGTCCGCCCGCTGGGTGATCTCGAAGGCCGGCGGATCGGTGCTCGACGCCTCGCAGCCGACCTTTCCCGCCCCGGTGTAGACCTGCCGGGTCACGAGGTGCGCCGTCACCTCACGGGCGAGGCGGGCGAAGGGGACCGTCCGGTCGACCAGGTAGTTCTCGTGGCAGCCGTAGGAGTTGCCCTTGCCGTCGGAGTTGTTCTTGTAGACGACGATCTCCCCGCCGCCGGGCACGAGCCGGCGCGCGGCGGCCATGGAGCGCTCGAGGACGACCTCTCCGGCCCTGTCGTGCTTGACGAGGTCGAGGACCGACGCGCACTCCGGCGTTGAGTACTCCGGATGGGCGTGGTCCACGTAGAAGCGAGCGCCGTTGGTGAGGACGGTGTTCACGAGGTGCGTCTCGATCTCGGGCGGCATCGCGCCCTCGAGGACGAAGCCCCGGGCATCACGGCCCGGCGACTCGCCCTCGAAGTCCCATCCGACTCGCCCGACGAGCTGAGCGACGTAGGCGTTGATGAGCACCGACGACGCGGTCGTCGGGTTGGAGTCGGTCGCGCCGACCACGTGGATGCCGTACTCGGTCTCGGTGCCGACGACCTTCGGGATGGCCACGATTGCGACCCTACCGCCCGCCCGGGCCGCACGCGGCCGGCCGAGGGGGCACCGCTGCCCGGCCGGTCGCGCCCACCTAGAGGTACTGGCCGGTGCCGACGCGCTCGATGGCGCGCCGCCCCCGCCCCTCGTCGCCGTGGTCGAAGATCGTCCGGACGTAGACGATCCGCTCGCCCTTCTTGCCCGAGATCTTCGCCCAGTCGTCCGGGTTGGTCGTGTTCGGCAGGTCCTCGTTCTCCTTGTACTCCTGCTTGATCGACTCGATCATGTCGGAGAGCCGGATCCCCCGGCCGCCGCCGGCGATCGTCCGCTTGATGGCGAGCTTCTTCGCACGGCGCACGATGTTCTCGATCATCGCCCCGGAGGCGAAGTCCTTGAAGTAGAGGATCTCCTTGTCGCCGTTCTGGTAGGTGACCTCGAGGAAGCGGTTGTCGTCGTCCGCCCGGTACATCTCCTGCACGGTCCGCTCGATCATCGCCTGGACGGCCTTCGCGGGCTCGCCCCCGCCGAGCTCGGCGACCTCCGAGGGGTCGAGGGGGAGGCGCGGGGTGAGGTAACGGGCGAAGATCTGCTGGGCGGCGGCCTCGTCGGGACGCTCGATCTTGATCTTCACGTCGAGCCGGCCCGGCCGGAGGATCGCCGGATCGATGAGGTCCTCCCGGTTCGAGGCACCGATGACGATGACGTCGCGCAAAGCTTCCACCCCGTCGATCTCGGCGAGCAGCTGAGGGACGATCGTCGACTCCATGTCCGAGCTGATCCCGGTCCCTCGGGTGCGGAACAGCGAGTCCATCTCGTCGAAGAAGACGATGACGGGGACGCCCTCCTCGGCCTTCTCCCGGGCGCGCTGGAAGACGAGGCGGATCTGCCGCTCGGTCTCGCCGACGTACTTGTTCAGCAGCTCGGGACCCTTGATGTTGAGGAAGTAGCTGCGGACGTTCTCGTTGCCGGTCAGCTCGGCGACCTTCTTCGCGAGCGAGTTGGCCACCGCTTTGGCGATGAGGGTCTTGCCGCATCCCGGCGGACCGTAGAGGAGGATCCCCTTCGGCGCGGGGAGCTCGTGCTCGGCGAAGAGGTCCCGATGGAGGTAGGGGAGCTCGACGGCATCGGTGATCGCCTCGATCTGCAGGTCGAGCCCGCCGATGTCGGCGTAGGTGACGTCGGGAACCTCCTCGAGCACGACCTCCTCGATCTCCGGCCTGGGGAGCTTCTCTAGCAGGAGCTGGGTGCGCGCGTCCATGAGCAGGCTGTCCCCGGCCCGAAGGCGCGTGCCGAGGAGGCTGTCGGCGAGCTCGGCGACGCGAAGCTCGTCGGCGCGCCCGACGACGAGGGCGCGCCGGCCGTCCTCGAGGACCTCCTGGACGGTGACGACCTCTCCCGACTGCTCGAAGCTGCGGGCGAGGACGACGTTGAGCGACTCGTTCAGCACGACCTCCTGGCCGCGGCGCAGCTCCGAGGCCTCGATGCCGGGATGGAGCGAGACGCGCATCTTCCGGCCGCTCGCGAACACGTCGGCGGATCCGTCCTCGTTGAGCTGCAGGAAGGTCCCGTAGGCGCTGGGCGGCTGGGTGAGCTTGTCCACCTCTTCCCTGAGCGCGGCGATGTTCTCCTTCGCCTGCTGGAGGGTGAAGGTGAGCTTCTCGTTCTGCGAGAGCGCGTGGCGCAGCTGCCCGGTGACGTCGAGGAGCCGCTCCTCGAGGACCCGGACGCGCTGCGGCGCCTCCTGCAGGCGGTGGCGCAGCTCGACCACCTCGGCCTCGGCGGCCTTGAGCTGTGCCCGGAGCTGGGCGATCGTCTTGTCGTCCATGTTCGGGACACCTCCTTGCCAGCGCAGCGGTCCCCCGTCGCGGGACCCTACACCGACCGGGACGGCGTCAAGGGGCATGGCGCCTGCCCTCCCTGACGGCAGGGGCGGCCCTCGCCTTGACCGTGTGGGTCGCCGACGGTTCTTCGTCCTGAGGACGCCTCGACTCGCGCCTGTGCCCCGGTCGGAGCCCCAAGCTCGCTATCGTTGGTGTGTTGCGTCGACCTGCGCGCCCTTCGAGGCGTGCGAGCGCCCCGGCGGGTGCCGGTGGGCGGGACGCCGAAGGAGCGCCGAGGGCATGAAGGTCTGGATCGACCAGGATCTCTGTACCGGGGATGGTCTCTGCGAGGAGATCTGCCCGAACGTCTTCACCCTCCTCGACGACGGCCTTGCCTATGTGAAGGACGGCGACCAGGTGATGAACGACCCGGGCGGCTCCCAGGGCATGGTGGTCGTGCCGTCGGGGCTCGAGGACGCCGTCACCGAGGCGGCGGAGGAGTGCCCCGGGGAGTGCATCTTCATCGAGAAGGACTAGC
>JAJYNS010000109.1 GCA_021786195.1 Actinomycetes bacterium
GCGACCCGGACGCGGCCAGGAGGTTCCGGGAGATCACGGAGGCGTACGAGGTCCTGTCCGACTCCGAGCGCCGGGCCCAGTACGACAGGCGCCGTCGGAGGGGCGGCCTTCGAGCCGAGCTGTCCGGCCCTCCGATCTCCCTCGGTGCCCCGACCGGTCCCGTCCCGCTCCGGGTGGGCCCGGTACGGGTCGACGGCGTCCTGGCAGGCGCTCCTCCTTCGGGTCCCGTCCAGCAGGACCTGCGGGTGGACGAGCTGAGGCGCCTGCTCCTCGGTCTGCTCGACGAGAGGTGGCGGTGGTGATGGACTGGCCTGATCTCGACCGTGGCGTCTTCGCGATCTCCGTGGCCGCCGAGCTTTCCGGGCTCCACCCGCAGACCCTCCGGGTCTACGAGCGCGAAGGGTTGGTCGAGCCCGATCGCAGCCCGGGCGGCACCCGCCGCTACAGCGGGAGCGACGTCGAGCGCCTGCGCCAGATCGCCCAGCTGACGAGCGGCGGCCTCAACCTCGCGGGGGTGAAGCTCGTCCTCGAGCTACAAGAGGAGATCCGTCGCCTCCGGGCGGAGGTGGACCGGCTGCGAGTCGACGCCGAGGGCCCAGGGCAGTAGTCGTCGGGGGCGGACCGGCGCAGGGAGGCGGGGCGGGCACGAGCCGGCCGGACAAGCTGCTGGCCGCTCAGGAGCGGTCCTCCTGCCCCAGCGCGGCGCGCAGCTCGGGCAGGACCCGTCGCCCGAGGAGCTCCACGCCCTCGGCGTCGCTCAGGCCGTGGGGCGCGCCGAACTCGATCCTCGACGCACCCGCTTCGACAAGCCCTGCCGCGTGCTCGGCGACGTCCTCCGGCGTCCCGGCGAAGGCGAAGCTCGAGAGCAGCTCGTCGGAGACGAGGGACGCGGCGCCGGCCCGGTCCCCCGCGGCGACTCGGCGGGCGAGCTCGGCCCGGGTATCGCCGGGCACCTCGACCGTCGGGTCGAGGCCGGCCACGACGTCGAGGTACATCGCCACCTCTTCCCGCGCGCGCCGCCGAGCCGCCGAGCCGTCGGTGGCGACGACGGTGACGGCCCCGACGACGAGGCCGCAGCTGCCGGGCGCCCGGCCGGCCTCGACCTCGCCTGCAGCGATCCGGCTGCGCATGAGGCGAGCCATCGCCGGATTGGCCGAGCCCCCGAGCTTGACCTCGGCCGCGAGCCGGCCGCCAACCGCGGCGAGGCGCGGTCCCCACGCGCCGACGAGCAGCGGCACCGGGCGAGGGGTGCTCCGGCCGCGCAGCCGCGCGCCGGGCGGGAGGAAGAAGCGCCGCCCTTCGACCCCGGAGTCCTCCCCGCGCAGGAGGGCGTCGATCACCGCTGCCGCCTCGGCAATCGCCTCAGGGGCCCTTCGCTGGTCGAGACCGAGCGCTCCGAGCCAGCTGCCCCGGGCCAGCCCGAGGTAGGCGCGCCCACCGGAGGCGGCGTCGAGCAGGGCGATCTGCGCCGCGATCTCCACGGGGTGGAGGACGAAGGGATTGAGGCAGGCGGGGCCGAGGCGCACTCGAGTGGTCGCGCGGGCCATCGCCACGAGGGCGACGACCGGCGGCTGGAAGTAGAGGTCGCCGAAGACGCTCAGGACGTCGAAGCCGAGGGCCTCGGCCGCAGCCGCGAGGCGTTCGTAGTCCTCGAGGGCCTTGTCCGACTGGAACCCGAGGCCGAAGCTCGCCCCTGCGCCCATCAGGTGAGCTCGCCCGCGTCGAGCTCGACCCGGCCGATCCGCTCGATCCGCATGATGAGGCGCTCCTCGGGATCAGGGCAGGCGACGAAGGAGTCCTGTTCCAGCCAGTCGTCGGGCGGGAGGGACCGCTGCTTGGCGGGCAGCAGGGGGAGCACGGCGGCGAGCGCGTAGATGCAGAAGTGCCTTCCCTCCGGGAGCTCCAGGCGGCTCGACTGTCGGACCACGAAGGAGTCGCCGGGCCGGAGCCCGCAAACGGGACGCCCCTCGATCCTGTCGACGACGACCCTCAGGTCATAGAGCTCCACCCTCGCCTCCCTCGGCGCCCTTCAGCGCATCTCTCCCGGCGACGAGCCCGCCGGCTGGGCTCGCCAGGCGGCGACCGCCTCCTCGAGCAGGGGGACGACCTGCCTGGAGAGTGTCCCGACGGCCCTCAGGGGGTCTGGCCCGAGGGGAGGCCCGAACGACAGGTGCGCCGCACCCCCGAGGACGAGCCCGGCGCAACGGGAGGCCACCTCCTCGGGCGTCCCGGCGATGCCGAGCCGGAGCATCGCCGGCGTGACGAGCGAGCGGGCCCGGCTCCTGTCGCCCCCCTCGAGCGCCCCCTTCGCCGGCGCGAAGTCCTCCGGGCGCATCCCCGCCCGGGCGAGGAGGTAGGGGGAGAGCTCCTGGCCGAAGAACGCGAGCTTGTCCGCGAGCGCCGCCTCGGCCGCCGCCCGGTCCTCGTCGACCGACACCCACACGCAGGCGGGCAGGTCGAGCTCGCCGGGGCTGCGACCCGCCCGTTCGGCACCGAGCAGGACCTGAGAGCGGGCGAGCGGGTAGTGCTCGGGGGGGTACAGGAGCGCCAGGGCGCCGTCGGCGAGCTCTCCGGCGAGCTCGAGCATGCGGGGGCCCATCGCCCCGAGGTACACGGGCACTGGGACCGGGAGCGGGATGGCGAGGCGCGCCTCGGCAGCGGGAGCCCGTCCGGAGGCGGCGGCCTCTGTCGAGGCGGGCCCGGGCCGCGGGCCTGCAGCCGAAGGAGCGGCCCCGAGCATCGCCCGGCACGAAGCGAGAGCCGCACGGGTGCGCGCGAGGGGCTCAGGGCGTGGGACCCCGGCGGCGCCGAGAAGCCCGGCGGCGCCGGCACCGATCCCGAGCAGCGCCCGCCCTCCCGAGAGCTCCTGAAGGGTCGCGGCGTGCATCGCGAGCTCGACGGGGTGGGCAGAGTAGGGGTTGAGCACGCCGGCCCCGAGCTTGATCCGGCTCGTCTCGCGAGCGGCGGCGGCGAGCAGCACGGGCGCCGAGCGGAGGAGGAGGTCGTGGGACACCCAGAGCTGGTCGAAGCCCGCCTCCTCGGCGGCGGTGGCGATCTCGAGGAACTGGCTCGGCGGAAGGTCGTTGTTGAGCCGGAGGCTCAGGCGCAGCCGTGGCAGGCTCCCGACCGTCGCCCCGGCGGCACCCCTCGCCTCCCCGGTTCCCGCCGTCCCGGGCCGGCCCCACCCGTCCCGACCGACCGGCCCGAGCGGTCCGCTCATGCGAGGACCTCGGCGTCGGCCTCGACCTCGACCAGCAGCCCGGTCCCGACGAGCGCGCCGACGTACAGGAGGGTGTTCGCCGGTGCGACCTCGCCGAGCAGCTCTCGATGCGCCGCGGACGCCTCCGACCAGTCGGCGCCGGGCGCGAGGTAGATCCGGGTGCGCAGGATCGAGCCTCGGTCGCCTCCGAGCGCCTCGACGGCCGAGATCACCCGCCGGAGGCAGTCGAGTGTCTGGTCGTAGGTGCTGGCCGGCAGCGGCGTCCCTCTCGCCGTGGTCCCGCTCACGCAGATGCTCGAGCCGCGGCGCACCGCCCGGCTGTAGCCGGCCGCCTCCTCGTAGGAGCCGTCCCCGCCCTCCCGGAACCGGCGTGCCGGCGGTGGGCCCGGGGTCCCGGACCCACCGCTCTCGCCACTCACTGCTTCGGGCCGTAGGTGAAGGTCCGCAGGGTCGTGATCTTCCCGCTCGAGTACCGCCACAGGACGTAGGTCGCCGAGTTCGGCGTCCCGTTCGAGGCCCAGTCGATCTGACCCCAGGCGCCCTGGTAGGCGATGGGGTGGCCGGCGGCTGCGGCCTTGAAGGCTGCGGGGAGCTGCTGCCAGGAGTAGCGCTGCCCGGAGGGCCCCGAGACCGACTGCATCTGGTCGCGGATCAAAAGGGGGTTCGCCGAGTGCGCCTTGACCGCGGCGAGGGTGCTGAGCACGACGGCGTCGAAGGCCGTGCCTTCGAAACCGGTGAACGGCGTCTTGTCGGCGTTGGCGAGGAAGTAGCGCTTGAACGCGTTCGCGCTCGGTCCCACCGGCGGCGATCCCGCCGTGCCGCGAAGGCCCTGGGTCGCCTGCGCGCCCACCTTGTCGAGCACCGAGGTGTTCTCGAGATCCTCGGTCGCGAAGGTCTTCGCCGGGCTCCAGGTGCCCGTGCGGACGAGCGCGGGTGCGAGCCTCTCGAAGTAGCTTGGGTAGGCGACGAGCACCCACGCCGCGGGATGCCCTGAGGCGACGCGCTGGGCGACGGCGTCGAGGCTCGGGGCCGTCGGGTCGAAGGCCTCCTCGACGCCGATCCTCCCGCCTCCGGCCTTCCAGGTGTCGACGAACTCCTGCATGACGCCCGTCCCGTAGGCGTCGTCCTGCGCGAGGACGTTGACGGTCGCGTGGGCGCCGACGCTCGAGGCGACCGATGCCGCAAGGGCCCGGCCCTGCAGGTCGTCCGTCGGGTAGACGGTCCAGAGCAGGTGGTCGTCGGCGAGGCGCTTGATCGCCGGGTCCGACGAGGTGGGTGAGACGAGAAGGACGTGGTCCGGCTTGGCCACGGACAGGGCCATCGCCTCGGTCACCGTGCTCGACATCGCGCCGATGACGACCTCGACGCCATCGACGGTCACGAGCTTCTGCATCGCCTCGACCCCGGCCTGGGCGGAGGTCTGGGAGTCGAGGTTGCCGACGAGGTCGACATGCACGTCGATCCCGTCCTTCGCGAGCGCGCTGTTGACCTGGCCGACCGCGAGGTCGGCGGCCCGGGTGAGCGAAGGGCCGTAGGCGGAGAGGCTGCCGGTCAGGGGAAGCACGGTGCCGAGCTTGATCGTGAAGCTCTCGCGCGACTGCGGGCGGCGGGCAGCGAAGCTCGCCGGCGCGCCGAGCGCGACGCTGCCCGCGGCGAGCGCCGCCACGAGGGCAGCGCCGAGGGCACGGCGCCCCCCTGCCCTCCCTGCCGGGTCGCGCCTCGGCACCTCGAGGTGCCCCGGGGCGGTGGTCTGTCCTTTCGTCCTGTCCGTCTTGCTGGTCATGTCCTCGCCTCCATTGTCGTGTTGTGCTGCCTGTCGTGTGGCCCCCGGGCGCCGGCCCGCCCGTCGTCTCCCCTCGACCTCAGCCGGCCGGGGCGCCGGCCAGCCCTCCGAGGTAGAGCTCGGCGATGCGCTCGTCGGCGAGCAGGCTCGGCCCGGGCCCCTCGAAGCGGTTCCGGCCCATGTCGAGGACGTAGGCCCAGTCGGCCTCGGAAAGGGCTCGGCGGGCGTTCTGCTCGACGAGCAGCATCGTCGTCCCGTTCACCTTGATCGCTGCCAGCTGGTCGAAGAGCTCCTCGACCGCCGAGGGCGCGAGCCCGGCCGAAGGCTCGTCGAGCAGCAGCAGGCGCGGCCGGCGGACCATCGCCCGCGCCAGCGCCACCATCTGCCGCTGCCCTCCGGAGAGCGTCCCGCAACGGGTACCGGCTCGGGCGGCGAGCATGGGGAAGAGCTCGAGGACCTCGGCGAGCTGCTCGCCGCTCGGGCGGCGGAGCCCGAGGCCGAGCTCGAGGTTCTCCCGCACCGAGAGGTTCGGGAAGATGTTGTCGAGCTGGGGGACGAGCGCCATGCCGAGCGCGGCCCTCCTGTGGACCGCGACACGGGTGACGTCGAGCGCCGAGCCGCCCTCCTCGAGGAGCAGCACCCGCCCGCCCCTCGGCGGGAGGAGGCCGAACAGGGCGCGGAGCAGGGTCGACTTCCCTGCGCCGTTCGGCCCCACGATCGCGACGAGCGAGGCTCGCGCCACGCTCAGGGAGACCCCGGAGATCACGTCCGCCTCGCCGTAGCCGGCGACGAGGTCCTCGGCGACGAGGAAGGGCGAGGGGGCCGTCACCGCAGCCCTGCCTCGTCGCGCCCCGGCGCTCGGGCGGCGAGGGCCTCGTCGCCTCGCCTGCCCACCGCCTCACGCCGCCTCCGGCTTCCGAGGTAGGCGTCGTGCACCGCCTGGTCCGAGCGCACCTCCTCCGGGGGGCCGGATTTGATCACCCGTCCCTCGGCCATCACGACGACGTGGTCCGACATCGCCATCACGACGTCGAGCTGGTGCTCGACGAAGAACACGGTGAGCGAGTGGGCGGCGTGCAGCTGGGCGATGCGCTCCATCACCTGGCGCCCGGTCGTCGGGTTGACCCCCGCCATCGGCTCGTCGAGCAGCACGAGCTTCGGCCGGCACATCAGGGCGCGGGCGAACTCGAGGAGCTTGCGCTGGCCCCCAGACAGCGTGCCCGCGAGGTCGTCCGCCTTCGGGCCGAGCCCGACCGCCGCGAGGAGCTCCCTCGCCTCCGAGGTGACCTCGGCCTCCCTGCGCCTCCGGGCGCGCGGGCGCGCCAGGTTCGCGACGAACTGCTCGCCGGGGTGGTCGCGCGCCCCGAGGCGCATGTTGTCGAGGCAGCTCAGCCGGGCGAAGACGCGGCCGCGCTGGAAGGTCCGGACGAGCCCGGACGCGGCGACCCTGTGCGGCGGCCAGCCGTCGATCCTCCGCCCGCCGAAGTGGATCTCGCCCGCGCTGGGGCGGTAGAAGCCAGAGATCGCGTGGAGGAGCGAGGTCTTGCCTGCGCCGTTCGGCCCGATGAGCGAGGCGAAGGCACCCTCTCGGAGCGAGAGCGTCGCGTGCTCGACGGCGCGCACGCCGCCGACGGTGACGCCGACGGCGCGCACGTCGAGAAGGGGACCGCCCACGTCGCCGCCCTCCGCGCGGGCTTCGCCGGAGGTGCCGGCGTCAGCCAAGGAGCATCTCCTGACGGTTGCCGAGCAGGCCCTGCGGCCTGAGGCGCATCAGGAGGATGAGCGCGGCCCCGACGATCATCAGCTGGAGGTAGGACCGGTCGGCCGAGCCCAGGTAGGAGAAGGGCGGGAACGTGAAGAACAGCACGCCCGCGAACAGGATGCCGAAGACCACCGATGCCAGCGGCACGCCGGCGATCGAGGTCGTTCCCGCGAGCACGAGGATGGTCCAGGCGTAGAAGGTGATCGTCGGGTCGTAGTCGGTGGGGCTGATCGTCGCGGACTCGAACGCGAACAGCAGCCCTGCGAGACCCGCGATCACGCCGCCCACGGCGAGCACCTGGAGCTTGAAGCGGAAGACGTTCTTCCCCGTGGCCGCCGCCGCGTCCTCGTCGTCCCGGATCGCCTGCAGGACCCGCCCCCAGGGCGAGCGCACGAGGAACCAGACGGCGAGCGCCACGAGGACGAGCAGCACCCACACCACCGCCATCGTCGCCACGGTCGCCGTCGCCGCGGAGCCGATGGCATGGCCGAGCCAGGACTGGACTCGGCTCACGGCGTCCTGCCAGGCGCCGTCGTAGGAGGCGGCGTTCTGGGGGCCGAGGAGGTTGATGCTCCCCGCGGCGCCCCCGGTGAGCGAGGTCATGTTGCTCGCGAGGTACTCGACGATCTCGCCCACGGCGATCGTCACGATGGCGAAGTAGTCGGCTCTCAGCCTGAGCGTCGGGATGCCCATCAGCACGCCGAAGACGCCGGCGACCGCGAGGCCGGCCGCCGAGGCGGCCCACAGCCCGAGGCCGGCCTTCACGACGAGGATCGCCATGGTGTAGCCGGAAAGGGCCATGAAGGCGACCTGGCCGAAGTTCAGCAGGCCGCAGAACCCGTGCTGGAGCTGGAGGCTGTAGGCGAGGATGCCGTAGATGCCCGCGATCACGCCGACGTAGGCCCAGAACTGGACGTTGAAGACCGACGACATCGCCCCTCACAGGATCCGCGACCGGCCGAGGATCCCGGTCGGGCGGACGAGCAGCACGGCGACGAGCGCGACGAAGGCCACGACGAGCTGGTAGCTCGCCGGCACGCCGCCCGCGAACCCGCTCCAGGTCGCGAGCTCCATCACGAGGCCGAGCACGATCCCGCCGATCAATGCTCCGTAGGTGCTGCCGATCCCTCCGAGCACGACGGCGCAGAAGACGGTCAGCAGCTGGTCCCAGCCGAGGTTGGTGTCGAAGGACGTCTCCACGAGCGCGAGCAGCACCCCGGAGAGCCCCGCCAGGGCGCCTGCGAGGGCCCACACGACCACGGCGAGGCGGTCGGGGTCGATGCCGGAGATGGCGGTGAGCTCAGGGCTGTCGGCGAGCCCGCGCAGCGCCTTGCCGAGCTGGGTGCGCGACAGCAGGGTCGCGAGGGTGAGGATCGCGGCGAGTGCCGCTGCGCCGGCCACGACCTCCTCGGTGGGGAACCGCAGCCCGCTGACCTGCCAGGCGCTGTAGGCGTCGACCCGGTACTGCTGGAAGCCGCCGCCGGCGGCGAAGAGGATCCCCTGACGGAGCACCAGCGAGAGCCCGACCGCCGTGACGAACAGCGAGAGCACGCCGGCCCGCGCCCGCCTGAGGGGCCGCCAGAGCACGGGCTCGAGCACCACGGCGAAGGCCGAGGTGCACAGGGTGGCGGCGGCGACGCCCGCGACCATCCCGAGCCGCAGGCCCGAGGACACGCCGAGGGCGACGTAGGCCCCGAGCGTCATGTAGTCGCCCTGGGCGAAGTTGATGATCCGCAGCCCCCCGTAGACGAGGGAGACCCCGGCTGCGGCGAGCGCGAGCACGGCGCCGACCACCACGCCGTCGAAGACCAGCTGCAGGAGCCCGGTCACGCCACCGCAGCCCGCGACCGCCGCGCTGCCACAGGCCCTCGCGATAGCATCTCCAGATTACACATTATCAAATGTCATCTCGGGCGGACGGGCCGGGACCGCACGGGCCGGCGGCGGGCCGGCCGGAGACGGGTGGGCCGGAGGCGGGCAGGATCGTGAGCGGCAAGGCTACCGGGCGCGGCGAGCTTGTGGATCCGGTGCTCGAGGGAAGCGCCGGCAGCGACTACGAGCGCTACCTCAGGACCGAGGACCTGCTCCGTCTCCAGAAGCCGCCCGAGGAGCGAGCCCACCGGGACGAGCTGCTGTTCCAGGTCACCCATCAGAGCTCGGAGCTGTGGCTGAAGCTCGCGGCGGCCGAGGTCGCCGAGGCGACCTCGCGCATCGAGCACCGGGAGGTGGCCGCCGCCACCCGGCTGCTGCGCCGGGCGACGCTCGCGATCGGCTACCTGACCGACCAGCTCGGCATGCTGGAGGAGCTCTCGCCCTGGGAGTACCAGGAGATCCGCAAGGTCCTCGGTCACGGTTCGGGGTTCGACTCGCCGGGCTTCGTGGCGCTGCGGCGGCTCCTCCACCCTCTCGAGCGGGCGTTCGAGGCCGAGGTCGCCCGAGCCGGGCTCGACCTCGTCGAGCTGTACGTCGAGGGGGGGCGGCACGAGCAGCTCTACCAGCTCGCCGAGGCGCTCGTCTCGCTCGACGCCGGCCTGCAGCTCTGGCGGGCACGCCATCACCGGGTCGTCGTCCGGGTGATCGGCGACGGGGTCGTCGGCACGCAGGGCACCCCGGTCGAGGTGCTCGGCCGCCTCGTCGCCCAGGTGGCCTTCCCCCGGCTGTGGGAGGTGCGCAACGAGCTGACGGCGCGTAGCGTCGGCGGGTGATGCCGGCAACGGGCACCCCTGACCGGAGGTGCGGGGGGAGATGAGAGCCGCGCCCGGGGAGGGGGGGGAGGCGTCGATGAGCGGCGCGGTGCGGCTCGAGCGGCTGGGCAAGGTCGCGCTGGTGCGCCTGGAGAGCCCGCCGGCCAACGTGCTCTCCCTTGCCGTGCTCGGCGAGCTCGCCGAGACCTTCGCCGGGCTCGCCGCGAAGCCGCCCGGCGCCGTCGTGCTCGCGGGGACGGACCGTGTCTTCTCCGCCGGCGCGGACGTCCGCGAGCTCGGCTCCCCGGGGGGCGCCGCGTCCGTCACCGAGGCCTTCGGCACGGCGCTCGGGGCGCTCGCAGGGATCGAGCGCGCGACGATCGCGGCCGTCTCCGGCGCCGCGCTCGGCGGCGGCCTCGAGCTGGCGCTCGCCTGCGACCTCCGCCTGGTCGGCGAGGGCGCGCGCCTCGGCCAGCCGGAGGTCCTCCTCGGGCTGATCCCCGGCGGAGGGGGGACTCAGCGCCTCGCCCGTCTCCTGGGCGTCGGCAGGGCGAAGGAGCTGATCCTCACCGGGCGCCAGGTCGGCGCCGAGGAGGCGGTCCGGATCGGTCTCGCCGAGCGGAGCTGCCCGAGGCAGCGTCTGCTCGACGAGGCGCTGGGGCTCGCCACCTCGCTCGCCGGCGGCGCCCTCGCCGCCCAGGCGCTCGCCAAGCGAGCAATCGCCGGCGGCCTCGACCTCCCGCTCGCCGAGGCGCTCTCGCTGGAGCGGCGCCTGTTCGTCGAGGCGGCCTCCACCCGCGACGCCGGGATCGGCGTCGCGTCCTTCCTCGCCCACGGCCCCGGCAGAGCGGAGTTCGTCGGGGAATGAGCGAGCGAACGCGCCTCGGGGTCGTCGGCTGCGGGATCATGGGCTCCGGCATCGCGGAGGCGGCGGCCCGTGCCGGCTGCGAGGTCGTGGTGAGCGAGGTCGACGGCCCGGCGCTCGCCGCAGGGCGGGCTCGCATCGAGCGCTCGCTCGAGCGCGCCCTCGAGCGGGGCAGGATCGGCCCGGAGGCGAGGGACGCCGCGCTCTCCCGGCTGCGCTTCTCGACCGGTCTCGGGGCGCTCGCGGACCGGGAGCTCGTCATCGAGGCCGTCGCGGAGGACCTCGCCGTCAAGTCCGAGGTGCTCTCCGGGCTCGACCGCCTGCTGCCCCCGGGCGCCGTCCTCGCCTCCAACACCTCCTCGATCCCCATCGCCGACCTCGCCTCGGCGACCACCCGGCCCGGCTCCGTCGTCGGGATGCACTTCTTCAACCCGGTCCCGGTGCTCGAGCTCGTAGAGATCGTGCCTTCGGTCCTGACCGACGAGGAGACGGTGCGCGCCGCCGAGCACTTCGCCGCCGCCGTGCTCGGAAAGACGGTCGTGCGCGCACGCGACCGGGCCGGGTTCGTCGTGAACGCCCTGCTCGTCCCCTACCTCTGCTCCGCGATCCGGATGGTCGAGGAGGGCCTGGCCACCCAGGAGGACGTGGACCGGGCGATGGAGCTCGGGTGCGCCCACCCGATGGGCCCGCTCCGGCTCGCCGACCTCATCGGGCTCGACACGCTGCTCGCGATCGCCGAGTCCCTCCACGCCGAGCACGCCGAGCCCCACCTGGCGCCGCCTCCGCTGCTCAGGCGGATGGTCAGCGCCGGCCTGCTCGGGCGCAAGAGCGGCCGGGGCTTCTACCGCTACGAGCCGGACGGGCCAGGCGGCGGAGGCGGGAGCGCGGGGGCCACCGGCTCGAGAGGGGGTCGATAGATGGAAGTCGCCGTCTGCGTCAAGCAGATCCCCGGGCCCGACTCTCCGCAGGAGATCGACCCGAGCACGGGCCGCCTGGTGCGCGAGGGCCAGCCGGTGATCGACGAGGCGGACACCTACGGCGTCGAGACCGCCCTCCAGCTCGTCGAGCGGGCCGGGGCAGGCTCGGTGACGGTCCTGTCCATGGCCCCCGGGGGCGAGACCTCCGGCGTGCGCGCGGCGCTCGCGATGGGCGCGGACCGCGCAATGGTGGTCAGCGACGAGCGGCTCGCCGGGAGCGACGCTCTCGGCACCGCACGGGTGCTCGCCGCCGCCTGCAGGAGGTGCGGGGCCGAGCTCCTCGTCGCAGGGACCGAGTCCGGGGACGGCTACTCGGGGGTGGTCCCGGCCCAGGTGGCCGAGCTGCTCGGCTGGCCCGCCGTCACCTTCGTCCGCCGGATCGAGCTCGACGGCGGCGAGCTCAGGGCCGAGCGGCAGGGCGAGCTCGGCACGGAGGTCATCGCCTGCCCGCTCCCCGCCGTCGTCACGGTGACCGCCGGCGCCGTCGAGCCGCGTTACCCGTCCTTCGCCGGCATCCGCTCGGCTCGCCAAAAGCCGGTCGAGGAGCTCGACCTCTCGGCGCTCGGCGTCGACCCGGCAGGCGTCGGCGAGGCCGGCGCCCGCCAGCGAGTCGTCGCCGTGCGCGCCGTCGAGGAGGAGCGCGGCTCGGGAGAGGTCCTCGAGGACGACGGTCGGGCAGACGAGCGCGTCCTTCGCGCCCTTTCGGAGTGGAAGGTGATCTGAGCCGTGCTGGAGCTCGCCCTCGTCCTCGTCGAGCAGGCCGGCCCTGCGCCGAGCTCGGACGGCCTCGAGCTCGTTGCCGCCGCTCGGGGCATCGCCAGGCGCGTCGAGGCCGCGGTGCTCGGCGGCGAGGGCGTGGCGGCCGAGACGCTCGGTGCGCACGGCGTGGCCTGCTGCCACGAGCTCGGCGGCGCCGGGGAGTCGCTCCCCGCCCCCCGGGTCGCCGCCGCGCTCGCGCAGCTCGTGGCCGGCTCCCCGCCGGGGGCGGTGCTGCTCGCCTCGACGACGACGGGCAGGGACGTCGCAGGACGCCTTTCCGCGCGGCTGGACCGTCCGGTGCTCGCCAACGTCGTCGGCATGGAGCTCGAGGCGGACCGGATCGTCGTGCACAACTCGGCCTTCGGCGGGACGCTGCTCGTCTCGACTCGCTACGAGGGCGAGGACCCGGCGATCGTGCTCGTCCGGCCGAAGTCCTTTGTCGCAGAGGAGGCCGGCGGCCAGCCTGCCTCGGTGGTGCAGGCTCCCTTGCCCGGCGCAGGGGCCGCCGGCTCGGCACGGGTCCTCGAGCGACGGCGCCAGGAGTTGGCAGGACCGGCGCTCGAGGAGGCGGCCGTCGTGGTCGCCGGGGGCAGGGGGCTCGGCTCCGCGGAGCACTACGGCCTCGTCGAGCGCCTGGCCGCGCTCCTGCACGGGGCGCCGGGCGCCTCCCGAGCGATCGTCGACGCCGGCTGGGCGCCCTATGCCTGCCAGGTGGGCCAGACGGGCAAGACCGTGCGGCCGGACGTCTACCTCGCCTTCGGGATCTCCGGCGCGATGCAGCATCTCGTCGGCATGCGCGGCGCCCGCCATGTCGTCGCCGTGAACAAGGACCCGGCGGCGCCGATCTTCCAGCTCGCCGAGCTCGGCGTCGTCGGGGACGCCCCCGACCTGCTCCGCCGCCTGGTCGCCCGGCTGGAGGCACCGGGCGGGGCCGGCGCCGGGGACGGGGGGAAGTGACGGCAGGGACGTAGGGCGGGGAGGGAGGACCGGCCGGGTCAGCCGAGCCCGCCCGGGAGCGGGCCTCCGTCGCCGGGCACTCCCGCCCCCGCCTACCCCTTCGGCGCCCCGCCCGACCGTCCTCGGGCGCCGGCGCGCTCGAGCAGCGCCGCGAGCTCGACGACCTCGACGCCCTCCCGGCCGCTCGCCTGGAGTGCGTCGTCGAGCATGACCGTGCAGTAGGGGCAGGCGGTCGCGACGACCCCCGCGCCGGTGCCGACCGCCTCCTCGACCCGCTCGGCGCCGATGCGGCGCCCGATCCTCTCCTCCATCCACATCCTGGCGCCTCCCGCCCCGCAGCAGAACCCGGTCTCCCGGCAGCGGCCCATCTCGGTCCTGCGCAGCCCGGGCAGGGCGTCGAGGACGGAGCGAGGCTCGTCGAAGACGCGGTTGTGCCGGCCGAGGTAGCACGGGTCGTGGTAGGTCACGGTCGCGTCGAGCGCTCCCGGGTCGAGGCGGCCGGATGCGACGAGGGAGGCGAGCAGCTCGCTGTGGTGGAGCACCTCGTAGCGACCGCCGAGCGCCGGGTACTCGTTGGCCAGGGTGTTGAAGCAGTGCGGGCAGGGGGTGACGATGCTCGTCACCCCGGCGGCGCCCAGGGTCTCGACGTTGCGCTCCGCCTGGACCTGGAACAGGTACTCGTTGCCCATCCGTCGTGCCGGGTCCCCGGTGCAGGACTCCAGCGGGCCGAGGACGGCGAAGCGGACGCCGGCCGCCAGCAGCAGGCGTGACAGCGCCCGTGTCGAGGTCCTCGCCCGCTCGTCGAACGCGCCGGCGCAGCCGACCCACAGCAGGAGCTCGGTCCCCTCCCGGACCCTGCCGCCGGGGGCCACCACCTCGAGCTCGAGCGACTCGGCCCACTCGAGCCGCTTGGACTGCCCCAGTCCGTAGGGGTCGCCCCGGGACTCGATGTTGCGCAGCATCGTCGCCGCCTCCCGGGGAAAGCGCGACTCGACGAGGACCTCGTGGCGGCGCAGCTCGAGGATCGTGTCTACGTGCTCGATGTCGACGGGGCACTGCTCGACGCAGGCCCCGCACGTCGTGCAGGACCACAGCACGTCCGGCTCGACGACCTCGGGGACGAGCGCTCGCCCCGGCGCGGCACCAGAGCCGCCCGGGCGCCGGCCTCGGCCGGCAAGCCGAGGCGCCGAGGCGAGCAGCTCGTCTCGCAGCGACATCACGAGGAGCTTGGGCGACAGGGGCTTGCCGGTGGCCCACGCCGGGCACTGGCTCTGGCAGCGCCCGCACTCGGTGCAGGTCAACAGGTCGAGCAGCTGCTTTCGACTGAGCTGTTCGATGTGGCCGGCGCCGAGGGGGGCCTCCTCGCCGGTGGCCTCCCCCCCGGGCCCGTCGGGGTCGAGGTCCGGCGTCGAGGCGAGCGCGCCGAGCGCTCGGGGGCGCCGGGCGAGGGCGACGTTGAGCGGCGCCAGGAAGATGTGGAGATGCTTGGAGTTGGCGACGAGGACGAGGAACGCCGAGACGACGACGACGTTGGCGTCAAGGAACGCCGTCTCCAGCGCTCGGTTGGTCCCCACGCCGAGGGGGCGCAGCGCGCGGCCGATCCCGTGAGAGGCGAACGCCCACCAGCCGTAGGGGAAGTCTCCGGTGTTGGTCTGGGCCGCCCTGTAGAGCAGGAGCGTCGCCATCACCGCTGCGATCATCCCGAGCACCAGCCACGCGGCGCCGTTGTGGGAGCCGAAGAAGCGCGAGGAGCGGCCCCGGTGCTTGGGCGCCTCGGCGAGCCGGAGCGCGGCGAAGACGCCGAGCGCGACGAGCACCGCGCAGGCGAAGAGGTCCTCGAGGAAGCCGATCGCCGCGAGGTGGCCGATCCCGGGTATGGCGAAGCGCTTGTCGAACAGGTCCCCGACCGCTTCGACCACGGTGAGGAGCAGGACGACGAAACCCCAGAAGGTCACGGCATGGGCGGCTCCGGGCAGGCTCCAGCGGAGCAGGCGTGCCTGGCCGGCGACCTCTCGCACCTCGGCCGCCATGGCCTCGGCCAGCGTCCTCGCCACGCCCCGGCCGGGCTCGGCGGGCCGAGGTGCCCGCCGGCCGGAGAGGACGAGGCGGGCGATCGTCCAGAGCCGGCGCCCGGCGAGCAGGAGGGCGGCGGCGAGCGCCGCCATGGCGAGCGGGTAGCGCGAGAGCATGCGGGCTCGGCCCGCTTCAGGAGGAGAACGCGTCGAGGCCGGTGAGCGCCCGGCCGATCGTCAGCTGGTGGATCTCGGCCGTCCCCTCGTAGGTGAGGACCGACTCGAGGTTCGCGGCGTGGCGGATCACCGGGTACTCGAGCGTGACCCCGTTCGCCCCGAGGATCGTGCGCGAGGCCCTCGCGATCTCGAGCGCGTCCCGGACGTTGCCCAGCTTGCCGACGCTCACCTGCACGGGCGTGAGCCGCCCTCGCTCCTTCAGCCGGCCGAGCTGCAGGGCGAGCAGCAGGTCCTTCTCGAGCTCGACCGCCATGTCGGCGAGCTTCGCCTGGGTGAGCTGGAAGCCCCCGATCGGCCTGCCGAACTGGAGGCGGCTCTTGGAGTACTCGAGGGCGGCCTGGAAGCACGAGCGAGCCGCGCCGAGCACGCCGAAGAGGATCCCGAAGCGGGCCTCCGTGAGGCAGGAGAGCGGCCCTTTCAGGCCGAGGACGCCGGGCAGCGCGGCGTCCTCGGGCAGCCGGCAGCCGTCGAGCACGAGCTCGCTCGTCACGCTGGCGCGAAGCGACAGCTTGCGGTGGACGTCGTTCGTCGTGAACCCGGGCGTCCCCCTCGGCACGAGGAAGCCCCTGATGCCCTCGGGCGTCTGCGCCCAGACCACGGCAACGTCCGCGATCCCGCCGTTGGTGATCCACATCTTCGTCCCGTCGAGCACCCAGTCGCTCCCGTCCCGCCTGGCCCTCGTGCGCATCGAGCCGGGGTCGCTGCCCGCGTCCGGTTCGGTGAGGCCGAAGCACCCGATCACCTCGCCCGAGGCCATGCGCGGCAGCCAGAGCTGCTTCTGCTCCTCCGAGCCGTACCTCCAGATCGGGAACATGGCGAGTGAGCCCTGGACCGACACGAACGAGCGGAACCCGCTGTCGCCCGCCTCGAGCTCCAGGCAGGCCAAGCCGTAGCTCACCGCGCCGAGCCCGGCGCAGCCGTAGCCGTCGAGGTGCATGCCGAGCACCCCGATCTTTCCGAGCTCCTTCGCCACCTCGACGGGGAACACGCCTCGCTCGAACCAGCCGTCGATCCCGGGCAGGACGCGGTCTCTCACGAAGGCGCGCACGGTCTGCTGGACCATGCGCTCCTCCTCGCTCAGGTCCGCTCCGAGCTCGGCGAGGTCGGTCGGGTCGAACGGACGCGCGGACGGCGGCATCGTGCCTCCTCGATGTTCTTGCTCCCGATGTGCGACCCGCGTCGGGCGCATGCCCGGCTCGCACGGGTCACGTTACACTCACGCCCCATGCCGGCCCCGGCCGGCTGGGAGCGGCCGGAGTCGGGGGCGACATGGACGACACGCTCGGGGAGACTGGCTTGTGGCCGGGACAGCGGCCCGGCGCGTCCGAGCCGGCGGCCGTCCCCGGTGCGCGCCCCGGCCGTGGCGGGCTGTGGGGCATGCTCGACCCGGCCAGCGTGGCCGTCGTCGGGGCCTCCCGACGGGAGGACTCGCTCGGCGGGCGGCTCCTGCCGATCCTGCGCCAGCACGGCTTCCCCGGCGACGTCTACCCGGTCAACCCCTCGAGGGCCCCGGTCGGCGGGGAGCGGAGCTTCGCGTCGGTGTCCGAGCTCCCAGCGGCCCCGGACGTCGCGCTCGTGGCCGTCGCCGCTCGGGCCGTGCCCGGCGTGATCGAGCAGTGCGCCGCGGCAGGCGTGCGCCACGCCGTCGTGCTCTCCTCGGGCTTCGGGGAGCGGCGCGACGTCGAGGGGGCGGAGCTCCAGGCGGCCCTCGACGCGGCCCGCCGCCCCACAGGCATGCGGGTCCTCGGCCCGAACTGCGAGGGCTTCCTCAACGTCGCGGCTCGCGCCGCGCTCAGCTTCTCGCCGACGGTCGACCTCGAGCGGGCGTTGCGGCGCCTCCCGGTGCCCGGCGGCGTCGCCATCGTCTCCCAGTCCGGCGGGCTCGGGTTCGCGCTGTTCAACGACGGGACCGAACGGGGCCTGCGCTTCAGCCACGTCGTGAGCACCGGGAACGAATGCGACGTCGACGCCACCGAGGTCCTCGAGCTCCTCGCCGGCGATCCGGCGACCTCCGTCGTGCTCTGCTTCATCGAGGGGCTCTCCGACCCTCTGCGCTTCGCCGAAGCGGCCAGGCGGGCCCGGCAGGCCGGCACCGCGGTGGTCCTCGCCAAGGTGGGCCGCTCCCCCGCGGCGGCTCGGGCCTCGCTCGCTCACACCGCCCACGACGTCGGCGACGAGCATGCCTGGTCCGAGGCGGTCGACGCCGCCGCCTGCCTCGTCGCGAGCGACCAGGAGGAGCTGGTCGACCTCGGGATGGCGCTTGCTCGTGCGCCTCGCTGGCGATCCGGCGGGGTCGCGGTGCTCACCATCTCCGGCGGCGCCGGTGCCTGGGCGGCGGACGCCTGCTTCGCGCAGGGCCTCGACGTCCCGCTCCTCGACGCGGCGACGCGTGACTCCCTTCGCGGGCTCATGCCGTCCTACGGGTCTCCGGACAACCCCGTCGACGTGACCGCCGGCGCCCTCTCGACGGGAGGGCTCGTCCGGCCCCTCGAGATCCTCCTCGCCCGACCCGAGATCGGCGCGGCCCTCGTCGTCGGCTCCTTCGGCGGCCCGAAGCAGCTCGAGATCGAAGGCGAGGAGCTCGGCCGGGTCGTCTCGGCCAGCGGCAAGCCCGTCGTCGTCTACTCCTACAC
>JAJYNS010000047.1:0-10581 GCA_021786195.1 Actinomycetes bacterium
GTGCTGTCGACGAACTCGGGCCAGCCGGGGTGGCCGGTCATGCCGCCGGTGAGGATCACGAGGCGCTCCTCGACCGTCGGGAGGCTCCGGGCCTGGTGCCGCGTCGCCGGGGGCGTGGCCGCGGCCATGCCGCCGGTCGTCGCGACCAGGCCGGCGACGGACGCCGCGCCCAAAAGGACCCTCGCCGGAACTGCCCTCTTCCTTGTCGTCTCCAGGCTCATTCGTGCCTCCTCCTATCCCGTTTGTTGGCCAAGCAGATCTGTTGCTGTCGAAGCCGCGTGGGCGCCCGGCACGCGGACCGTCGCCTGCCCGCCGAGCCCGGCCCACATGCACAGCGAGAGCAGCACCCACAACGGCCCGCTGTTCGGGTCGGTGCCCTGCCCCGAGAGGATCCCGCCGAAGGCCTCGCCGAAGACCCAGATCGCCGAGGCGAGGACGATGGAGACGAAGAGCGCGGCTCGAGGCAGGAACCGGAGCGCGACGGCGAGGCCGATGCCGAGCATCACGAGCGCGAGGAGCGAGTCGAGCCACGGGCCGGCGCCCCTCAGCGAGCCGGCGACCTCGGCGAGCATCGCTCGGACCGGGCCGGGCTCCCCCGTGGCCGCCTGGGAGACGACCGAAGCAACGGCACCTCGGGCCTGGTTCGGCGGCTCGAGCAGGAGGAACGCGGAGATCGCCCAGGACCCGGCCCACAGGGCTCGAGCCAGGTGGCTGCCGAGCAGCGGCGCGGAAGCGCCGTCCCCCGGCCAGAGCAGGACGCCCGCGACGGCGTAGAGGGCGACGGCGCCTGGCGCCCCTGCCAGCGGCGAGGCACCGGCGAGCACCCCGCCGAGCCCTTCGCCGAGCCACCACACCGCCGCCGACCACGCGATCGAGCCGGCGAGCGCGAGGCGCAGGAGCGAGGCCCGCCGCGTCCGGGTCCCGGCGAGGATGCCGGCGCCGAGAAGCACCTGGATCGTCGCGAACAGGGCGTTCCAGGTGGCGACGTCCGCCAGCATGAGGTGGGCGATCGCCAGCGTCGGGTGCGAGACGAAGCCGGCGTTCCCCTGGGCGCTCGGGACGATCACGTCGCTCACGAAGCCCCTCGTGAACATGAAGGGCTGGAGCTGCAGCGCTCCGTCGAGGAGCCAGATCGCGCCGAGCGCGTAGCGCAGCGCCCGGACGCGCCGGTCGCCGGTCGCCTCTTCGGCGTGCGGGCCGAGGCTTGCATCGACGGCTTGTGGCACGCGGCGGGCCGGGAGCGGCTCGACGACGCCAACACCTGAGATGACGGCTCCCTGCGTCACGGTCCAAGTGTCGGGGGCGGCGCCCTCGCTCGACCAAGGACCAAGGTCACAATCGCAGCAGGGACCAATGTCACATTCGCGGACGCCTGAGCGCCCGGACGGGGCGCCTGGCTGCTGCGCGTGGCGGGCGCGGCGAGCCCGGCGGAGCCGGTGGTGGGACTCGAACCCACGGCCTGACGATTACAAGTCGCCTGCGCTACCAGCTGCGCCACACCGGCGGGCGCGCGCACGGCGCGCTCCCGGGCGGCCGCGGCACCCGCCCTTCACGCCGCCGGGTGGTCGCGGGCCCCGGGCGCACGCCGACGGCCCGGCAGAACGTTACCGGGTCGAAACGCTTCTGGACGGGTGCGCTCGACTAACCTGTGCCACCGTCCAAGAACGACGGGTCCTGCCTGAGCCGCGCCTGGGAGCGGCCCCGGCCGGCGGGGTGGACCCGTGGCTCGCCGTGCCGGTGTGCCCTGAGGAGAGGAAGACGGGATGCGGATCTTGGTGCTCGGAGGCGACGGCTACCTCGGTTGGCCGACGGCGCTCCACCTGTCTCAGCGAGGCCACGACGTCGGCGTCGTCGACAGCTTCGCCCGCCGCCACTACGACGACGAGATGGGGACCAGCTCGCTCGTCCCGATCCGGCAGCTCCAGCGAAGGGTGGCGACCTGGAAGGAGGTCTCCGGTCACACCATCGAGCCGTTCATCGGCGACCTCACGGACCCGGTCTTCGTCCTCGAGACCCTGCGCAGCTTCGGCCCGGAGGCGATCGTCCACTTCGCCGAGCAGCGCTCGGCGCCGTACTCGATGATCGACCGCTCCCATGCCGTCTACACCCAGGTCAACAACGTGGTGGGCACCCTCAACCTGCTCTACACGATCGCCGACCTCGACCCTTCGATCCACCTCGTCAAGCTCGGCACGATGGGCGAGTACGGGGCGCCGAACATCGACATCGAAGAAGGGTTCATCGAGATCACGCACAAGGGGCGGACCGACGTGCTGCCCTTCCCCAAGCAGCCCAACTCCTTCTACCACCTCTCCAAGGTCCACGACAGCCACAACATCATGTTCGCCTGCCGGATCTGGGGGCTGCGCTCGACCGACCTCAACCAGGGCATCGTCTACGGGCAGCAGACGCCCGAGACCAGCCTGCACGCCGACCTCGCGACGCGCTTCGACTACGACGGGGTGTTCGGCACCGTGCTCAACCGCTTCGCGGTGCAGGCCGCCGTCGGCTACCCCCTCACCGTCTACGGCAAGGGCGGGCAGACGAGGGCGATGCTCGACATCCGTGACACGCTCGCCTGCATCGAGCTCGCCTGCCTCAACCCGCCCGCCCAGGGCGAGTACCGGGTGTTCAACCAGTTCACCGAGT
This sequence comes from Actinomycetes bacterium, assembly GCA_021786195.1. GTDB lineage: Bacteria > Actinomycetota > Acidimicrobiia > Acidimicrobiales > Bog-793 > JAKAOD01. The sequence goes on from JAJYNS010000047.1 coordinate 2,650, forward strand.
CCTTCTCCGTGCGGGACCTCGCCGAGTGGGTCAAGCGGGTCGCGCCGGTAGAGGTGAAGGTCGAGTCGATCCCCAACCCGCGCTCGGAGCAGGAGGAGCACTACTACCAGGCAGTCACGACCAAGCTCCCGGCGCTCGGGCTGAAGCCGCACCTGTTGAGCGACGAGACGGTCGTCTCGCTCGTCGAGGCCGGCCTCCGCTACCGCGACCGGGTCAACGTCGAGGCGATCCGCCCGACGGTGAACTGGCGGGCGACGAAGTCCGAGGTGAGCGTCCCGGGAGGGGCGGTCGGAGACTGAGCCGGCGGCCCCTCCGGCATCCCAGCCCGCGCCGGGCAGGCCGCGCTCCACCTCTCGCCCGGCGAACTAGCGTCATCGCCCGTGCTCGGCTCCTTCGCGAGCGCCGCAGCGGCGCGGCGGCGGAACCGTCGGCGTGCCGTGGCCTGGGCGGCGGTGGCGGCCGTGCTCGCCCTGGTCGTCGGCGAGGTCGCCGACCAGGTGGTGAAGGCCTCCACGCCGGCTGCGGCGAGGGCCCAGCGGACCTGGGCGGCAGCGGTGGGACCGGTCCTCGTGGACTCCGACGGCCTCGCCTCCCAGGTCGCCTCGACGCTCCGGCTCTCCTCGCTCCCGGCCTGCGCCCCGCGCGGCTGCCAGCGCCTCGCGCTCGAGAGCGATCTCTCCGAGCTGGTCACCTCGGCGTCGAGCCAGATCGACGCCCTGCGCTCGCTCGGCCTCGTGCCGCCGTCGCCCCGCGAGGCGGCGCTCGCCGCCGCCGTGCTCGGTGACCGGTCGACGGCGGCGAGGGAGCTGGAGGAGGCGACCTCGTCGCTGCTCTCCGCCGCGCCGAGCCCGGACCACCGGGTGCTTGCCCGGGCGCAGGGGTTGCTCCTCGCCGCCGGACGTCAGCTGGCCTCGGCCGACGCCGCGGAGCGGTCCCTGGCGCGGGCGCTGCGTGGGCGCCTGCACGTGCGAGAGCCCGGCTGGTCGGGCCAGGCCGGTGATCCCGCCGGCTGGAGCCGGTCGGCCGCCGCGGCCTACGCCGCGCGCCTGCTCGGCGACCGCGGGCTCGCCGCCGTCGCCGGGATCGCGCTCCTCGCCGTGTCGACGGAGCCGGCGGTGCTGCGCATCGAGGGTCTTCCCCCAGCGACCAGCCCGCCCCCCGGGACCACCTCGACCGCTCCGGCCACCTCCACGTCCACCCCGACCTCCACCTCGACGTCCACGACGCTGCCCTCCGGGGGCTTGACGAAGCGCTCCGGGGTGTCGACGACGACCAGGCCCGGCTCGCACGGCGGTCGGGGCCGGCCGGCGACGACCACGACGTCGCCGCCGGTGACGACGACGACGCTGCAGGTCCCGCCGCCCGGCTCGGTGTCGCTGCTGCCGCCGGCGACTCGCCTCGTCGTCGACGTGGTCGTGGCGGACACCGGCAACGTCGAGGCTCGGGACCTGACGGTGCGAGCGGCCGTCACGCCGGTCCTGGCGAAGCGCGCGCCGGGAGGTCGCGGCAGCCCTGCCGCCGGAGGGCACCACACGTCCTCCGCCGGGAAGGCCCCCCACGCGGCCGGGAGCCGCTCCTCCGTCACGGACCGGATCGCCGCCCTGCAGGCCGGCTCCGCCCGCTACCTGCGCATCGGGCCGCTCGCCGTGACGCGAGGCGAGCGCTGCGTGCTCGAGGTCACCGCCGCCGTGCCCGGCTGGCCGGTCGCCAGGGACCGGGTCACCTTGGACATCGCCGGCTGAGGGCGAAGCCGGCGGCCGGCGGCCGGCGGGCGAGAGCTCGGCCGCTGGCGACGCCTCAGGCGCCGGCGGAGCCGGCCCGCCATGCCTCGATCGCCCGCCGGCGGACCTCGCGCAGCGGCAGGCCGTGGGAGAGCCCGTAGGCGGCGGCGTCGTCGTGCTCCACCTTCACCCAGCCCTGGGCGACCTTGAGGCGGAGCGGCACCCCGTCGAGCTCGACGGTCTCGATGCGACGCTCGACCGCGTAGCGGTCGACGAGCTGGCTGCGAGCGCCGAGGGAGCCGGTCGAGGCGAGAAGGCAGGCGCGCACCTCCTCGAGGCGCGCGACCTCGGCCAGCGCGCTGACCACCTGCCCGGGGCGGCCCTTCTTCATGACCACCGGTGCCGACCAGGCGTCGAGCGCCCCGGCGTCGAGGAGGAGGGCGATCGCATCCGCGATCTCCTCGCCCGTCGCGTCGTCGACGTTGGCCTCGACGAGCGCGAGCGGCTGCCCCGAGACCCGGCCGGGGTCGGCCCAGGGCGTCGCTGCGTCGCCGACCACGACCTGGAGGCAGTTGGGCAGGCCCTCGATCTCTCGGGACCCGGCGCCGTAGCCGGTCGCGACGGGGACCATCGCCGGCAGCGGCCCGAAGCGTGCGCCCGAGCCGGCGAGGATGGCGGCCCCGGTCGGTGTCGTGAGCTCGACGGCGACGTCGCGCCCGTAGAGGGGGGCGCCGGAGAGCAGGCCGAGCACCGCCGGTGAGGGGTTCGGCAGCAGGCCGTGCCCGCCCTCGACGGTGCCCGTGCCGGTCGCAACCGGGCTCGCGGCGACGAGGTCCACGCCGAGCAGCTCGAGGCAGATCGCCGTGCCGGCCACGTCCACGATGGTGTCGTGCCCGCCGAGCTCGTGGAAATGGACCTCGGCCGGGTCGAGGCCGTGGATCCTTCCCTCCACCTCGGCGATGCGGGAGAACGCCGAGGTGGCCCGCGCCAGCGCCCGCTCGGGGAGGCCGGCCGAGGAGAGGATCTCGAGCACGTCGCGAAGCGTGCGGGCGCGCCCGCCCTCCTCGACTCGAACCTCCACTCGAGTCGCCTCGATGCCGCCGCGCAGGACCTTCGAGGTCGACAGCGACCAGCCCTCGAGCCCCAGGTGCCCGAGCGCGGCCCTGAGCTCGCCTTCGTCCGCCCCGGCGTCCAAGAGCGCCCCGAGCGCCATGTCCCCGGAGATGCCAGCGAAGCAGTGGAACCATGCGACGCGCGAGACGGTGCTCCCCGGTCCGGGGGCCCCCGCGCCGGCCGGGCGCGGCTCAGCTGGCCGCTTCGGGGCCTTTGGCGACCTGGGGGCCGGCGTGCTCAACGCAGGATCCGGGCGGCGGCGCAGGCGGCGCCGTAGCCGTTGTCGATGCCGACCACGCTGACGCCGGCGGCGCAGGAGGAGAGCATCGCGAGCAGCGCCGTGACCCCTTCGAGCCCCGCGCCGTAGCCGACGCTCGTCGGCACCGCGATGACGGGCGCGGCGACGAGCCCGCCGACGACGGTCGCGAGCGCGCCCTCCATGCCGGCCACCACGATCACCACGTCCGCCTGGACGATCTCCTCGAGGGACGCGAGCAGCCGGTGGACGCCGGCGGCTCCGGCGTCCACGACGCGCCGGGCGGAGTAGCCGTAGGCGGAGAGGGTCGCGACGCACTCGCCCGCCACGGGCAGGTCCGCCGTGCCGGCGGTCACGACCACGACGCGCCCTGGACGGCTCGGCCTGGGGCGCCAGGTGACGATGGCGCGTGCGGAGGGTTCCGCCGGGCTCGGCGTCCCGCCCGGGCAGCGCTCCAGCGCCGCGGCGACCTGGCCCGGGTCCGCTCGGGTGAGCAGCACGGGCCCGCTGCCGTGCTCGAGCAGCTCGGCGACGATCGCGGCGCACTGCTCGGCGGTCTTGCCGGGGGCGTAGACGGCCTCCGGCAGTCCCTGGCGGACGGCTCGGTGGTGGTCGACCCGAGCGAAGCCGAGATCCGCGAACGGGAGGCGGCGCAGGCGGGAGAGCGCGTCGTCCGGCTCGAGGTCGCCCGAGCGGACGGCCTCGAGCAGCTGGCGGAGATCGTGGTCGTCCATGGGCGTCACTATCCTGCCAGCATGCCCACCGAGGCCGGACCGATCGCCTATCTCGGGCCCCCGGCCACCTTCACCGAGGAGGCGCTGCTCACCGAGGCGGACCTCGCGGCGCGCCAGCTCCGGCCCGTGCCGACGATCGCCGACGCCTTCGACGCCGTGGTCGAGGGCAGCGCCTCGGCCGCCTTCGTCCCCATCGAGAACTCGATCGAGGGGCCGGTCAACGCGACGGTCGACCAGCTGGTCTTCTCCGAGGGCCTCGCGGTGCACCGGGAGGTCGTCCTCGACGTCCACCTCGACCTGATGGGCGTTGCCGGCACGCCGCTGGGCTCGGTCCGCAGGGTGATCTCCTTCCCCCACGCCGCGGCGCAGTGCCGCCGCTACCTGCGGGACCGCCTTCCGCAGGCCGAGGTGGGCGAGGCGAGCTCCACGGCCGAGGCGGCGCGCCTCGTCGCCGAGGCAGGCCTCGCCGAGGTGGCCGCGGTCGCCGCCCCCCTCGCGGCCAAGGTCTACGGCCTCGAGGTGCTCGACCACGCCATCGAGGACCATGACGGCAACCAGACCCGCTTCGTCCTCGTCGGGCCGGCCGGGGTCCCGCCGCCGACCGGCCACGACCGCACGACGGTCGTCTGCTTCCAGCACGCCGACCGCCCAGGGAGCCTCCACTCGATCCTCGGGCAGTTCGCGGCGCGCAGCCTCAACCTCACCTTCATCGAGTCCCGGCCGACCAAGCAGGCGCTCGGGCAGTACTGCTTCGTGATCACCGTCGAGGGCCATGTCGCCGACGAGGTGCTGGGCGACTGCCTGAAGGAGCTCAGGATGCAGCTCGACGAGCTCAAGTTCCTCGGCTCCTACCCCGTCGCCGGCGAGGCCGCCTCCCGCCGCCGGGAGGAGGTGGAGGCGGGCCGCCGCTCGGCCCAGGAGTGGCTCGACTCGCTGCGAGCACTGGTCCTGCCGGCACAGCCCTAGCCGCTTGCCAGGCCCATGGCGGCGGCAGGTACTAGGTTCGCCGGCGGCGTGGCCCGGAGGGATGGCAGAGCGGACGATTGCGACGGTCTTGAAAACCGTTGGGCCACAAGCCCCGGGGGTTCGAATCCCCCTCCCTCCGCCACCTCGCCGCGCTCGAGCTGCTTCGCCGAGCTCACATGCGTTCACGTGCGAGATCTGCATCCTGATCTGCACTTTTGCGATCGGGGACCTCGCGATTCGCGTCATGAGCGATCCTCGAGGTGATGGGCACAGCCGATCCAGCGTCCAACTCGAACCTCCGGATCTGGCTTGACACCGCCACCGGTGCTAATAGGATAGGTGTCACTATATACGGTGCCCAATAACGACGGCACCCGAATTAGCATCACATTTAGTGCGAAGGAGATGAAAATGAGCGGAAAGCCGTCCTACGACCGTGCTGCCGCGAAGCGGGCCCTTGCCGACTTCCGTGCGCGGCGCCGATCGGCGACTCCCGAGGTGGTGGTCGCACTTTGCAAAGCACTGGGCTACACGATCGACACGAAGCGTGGAAGGGGATCCCACGCCGTCGCGCTCCGGCGCGGAGCGCCGACGATCACGATCCCAGGGGTCTTTGGCGTACGGATTGCCACCGGCATCCTGACCACCCTGGAAGAGGTGTTTGAACGAGATGGCGAACTTGAAGAACGAAACGGTTGAAGAGCTCTTGAGCAAGCCGTGGTCGCGGGAGTTCGTTCCCGACGACGGCCTGATCTCGGCGCGGGTCCCAGAGCTGCCCGGGTGCTTTGCGACGGGCACGACGTGGGAGGAAGCCCACGCGAACCTCGAAGATGCGCTCGAGGCCTGGCTGACCGCAGCAGTGGAGCTCGGCAACGATGTGCCGGAGCCGCGCGGGGACGAAGAGCCCGGCGAGTTCTCGGGGCGCTTCAGCGTGCGCGTGCCCCGCTACATCCATCGTCGACTGGCGAACCGGGCAGAGGCGGAGGGCTGCTCTCTCAACCAATTGGTAGCATCACTGCTCGCAGAGTCTGTCGAGACGCCGGTCCGCGGGCAGGACACGGACGCCTACGAGGACATCACGGCCGACGCCGTGTCCGAGCGCAGCGACGCCATCGGCGCCCTCAAGGGCATCGCGACCTTCTTGCGCAACCGAGGGGACATCAACCTCGCTTGCCTCGTCTACGCGTTTGCAGCTGAGCGAGTTGGCGCAGCGTCGGGAGGTGTGCAGGAGGCGGCTAAGGAGCTCGGCGCGGCCGGAGCCCTCGCCCGCAAGGAGCGGCGCATGCGGCTCGCGGAGTCCCTGTGGCGTCAAAGCCTCCGACGGGATTGCACGAACATCCGGTCGCGCTCCTCACTCGGGCAGTTGCTGCACCACCAGGGTCGCTATGCGGAGGCGGTCGACTTCCTTGAGCCCGTCGCGGACGTGGACGACTATGCACGGCTCTTCCTTGGTTGGTCGAGGTTGCAACTGGGTCTGTCCGACAAGAGCAACGACATGGTCGATCAGGGTTTGGCCGATCTGACCGCAGCCTTGCGACGGTGGTGCGCGTATGCCTCGCGGGGAGAGCGTTCGTCCTGGCTGCGGCAACTTCGACGGCTCAACCTCCTCGGGCCTCGGTTCCGGGAGGAAGTGGATCAGCTCGTGCAATTCGCCAACAGCAACGCCAACTGGCCGAAGATCTCCGCCAACGAGGTTGAGGACACCTCCAAGCTCGATGAGGACGAGCTTGACGTGGCTATTGACACAGCGTCCGACGTCGCGAGCGCCGGAGGCCGACGATGAAGGTTGACTGGTCCCTGGAGGCGCCTCCGGGGGAGGCCGTGACGGAGCCGTCGCCGTAACGCTCGGCACGACCCGACCCCGAGCACCAGCGGGGGCTGCAGTGGAAGCGGGAACGGCAGCAACTGCGCTGTGCGGCTCTAGCTCCTCTTGAGGGCCCCGTGGCCGAGCGTCAGCGCGCCGATCCGGGCGTTCTCGGCACCGGGGGGGCCGCCCCTGGACCGGGGTCGTCGCGGAGAGGCGGGCCGATGAGCTCGATGCCGGTCGAGCGGAGCTCGTCGAGGAGTCTCGACCCGCGCCGGCGGTGCTCGGCCTCCTCGTAGGTCGACATCTCGACGAGCAGCAGGCGGTTGCCGGTCCAGGCCCGGACGGCCTCCTGCAGGCAGCGCACCTGGGCGCGCCAGGCCCGCTCCTGCTCGTAGGTCATCTCCGGTACCTCGGGAGGCAGCGGGCTCGCGACCGGCTCGGCCGAGCCGGCCGACGCGCTCGTGGCGCGCACGGCGTCGGCCGGTCCGGTCCCGGGCGCCTCGGCCTGCGAGGACTCACCCGGCAGGGGCGCATGCACCAGCCACAGCGCCAGGTCGCCGGAGCCACTCCCGGTGGGCCCGGCCCCGGCAGGTGCGGCGGGCGTGAGGAGCGCCGCCCGCAGCGGGGCGGGGTCCCAGCTCGAGATCGCCGAAGCGATCCGGCGCCGGAGCTCGTCGCCCAGGCCGGCGAGCAGCTCGCCGATCGGCGCCGCGATGTGCTCGCGGTTCAGCTCGAGGACGGCGTTGCGCCCCATCTGGGTCGACCTGACGAGCCCCTGCCCGACGAGCCTTGCGACGCAGCGCCGGACGCCGATCTCCGACCCGCGGACGGTGCGGGCCGCGACTTCGCCCACCGTGAGCGGACGCGGCGCGCGGGCGAGCACCGCGAGCACCGGAGCGTCGAGCGTCGGGGTCACGGCTCGGGTGGGATCGCCGAGGTCCACGCTCAAGAAGTATACGCAACTATCCTATTAGATAGTCAGCTCGCGCAAAGGCTCCTTGAGGATCTCGAGCGATAGGAGGCTTCGCCGCAGGGCGGCGCTCAGACCGCGACGGGCTTGCGCGTCGCGAGCTTCTCGGCGAGGTGGGGGGCGAGCTCCTCGTAGTGGTCGAAGCTGGCGACGAAGCGGCCCTGGCCACCGGTGAGCGCCCGCAGATCGATCGCGTACCGGGTGATCTCGCTCATCGGGACCAGCGCCACGATCGACTGCTCGCCGCCGTCCAGGGCCTCGCTGGAGACGACCCGGCCGCGCCGCCCGTTGAGATCGCCGAGCACGTCCCCCTGGAAGCGCGCCGGGACGGTCACCTCGATGCGCGAGACGGGTTCGAGGGCGAC
>JAJYNS010000047.1:11234-17665 GCA_021786195.1 Actinomycetes bacterium
CGAGCTTCGGCACCGCGACGAGGTCGCCGGCCGGAGCCTCGCTGACCGGCGTCACCTCCTTGCCCTGGAGCGACTGGAGCAGATGGAGCCGCTCGTCGGTGCGGGCCCGGGTGTTCGTGAGGACGATGTCCGGGCGAAGCGTGCCCGAGAGCACCTTGAGCAGCGAGATCTTGCCCACGAAGGGGTCGACGATCGTCTTCAGGACCTGGGCGAGCGGCTCGCCGGTCGGATCGGCGGCGATCTCGACCTCCCGGTCGCCGGCCCGGGCGCTCACCCTCCGGTCGGGGGTGATCTCGCAGACCAGCGTGAGCAGGCGCTCGAGGCCGATCTCCGCCGTCGCCGAGCCGCAGACGACGGGGATCACCGTCGCCTCCGCCACCCCTCGGGCGAGGGTCCGCTCGAGCTCCTCGGCCGAGGGCGTGTCGCCGTCGAGGTAGCGGGCCATGAGCTCGTCGTCCGCGACGACGATGCCCTCGACGAGGTTGTCGTGGACCCGGTGCTCCCGGGGCGCCATGTCCTCGGGGATGGGTACCTGGGTCGGCTTGCCCCCCTCATAGACCGTCGCCGTGTCGGCGAGGAGGTCGACCACCCCTCGGAAGTCCGACTCGGCGCCGATCGGCAGCTCGAGCGGGGCGATGCCGCTGCCGAAGGCTTCTCTCAGGTCGTCAAGCGTCCGCTCGAAGTCGGCCCGCTCCCGGTCGAGCTTGTTGACGAACACGATGCGGGGCCGCCGCAGCCGCTCGGCCAGGCGCCAGAGGTTGCGCGTCTGGACCTGGACGCCCTCCACGGCGCTCACCACCACGACCGCGACGTCGGCGGCCCGTAGCGCGAGCTCGGCCTCGGGGAGGAAGTCGGCGAAGCCGGGGGTGTCGAGGAGGTTGACCTTGTGCTCGCCGAAGCGGAGCGTCGCGACGGCCGTCGACAGGGACCCGTGGTGCTTGAGCTCCTCCGGCTCGTAGTCGCAGACGGTCGTCCCGTCCTCGACCCGGCCCTTCTTCGTGATCGCCCCGCAGCGGTGCAGGAGGGCTTCGGCGAGGGTGGTCTTGCCGGAGTCCTCGTGCCCGACGAGCGCGAGGTTGCGGATCCGGGAGGGGGGGACGTCAGCCACGATGCGCACCTCGTCTCGACCGAGGCTGCTCGACGAGGAGCCAGCCGGTGCCGATGGATCGAGGGTCGATGCTAGTTCCGGCGGCCCGAGGCGGCCCACGCGTTTGGGCCCGTGGGCTATACCGAGCAGGTGGGCGCGAGCGTCTCCACCTGCCCGCTGCACGCGCGCCGGTGAGCCGGACGCGCCCCGGCGGTGCCGTGCTCGGGCTCGACGTCGGGGGAACCTTCGCCAAGGGGGCCGTCGTCGGCCCCGGCGGCAGGCTGCTCTACGAGGCCCGGTCGCCGGTCGGGGTCGGGCCTTCCCCGCCCCGACCCGGGCGAGGAGCCGACGTGCTGGAGGTCCTCGACGCGCTCGTCGAGGACCTCGCCGCATGGGCGCTCGCCGAGACGGGCCGGCCGCCGCTCGCGGCGTGCGTCGCGGTGCCGGGCGTCGTCGACCCGCGAGCCGGAGCCGTCCGCTTCTCGGCGAACATCGCCTGGTCCGACGTGCCCCTCCGCGACCGGATCGCCTCCCGCCTCGAGCGGCCGGTCCGGCTGGTCCACGACGTGCGAGCCGCCGCCTTGGCGGAGGCTCGCCTCGGGCGGGGGCGTTCGTGCGCCGCCTTCGTGTTCCTGGCGATCGGCACCGGCGTCGGCGGCGCCCTCGTCCTCGGCGGCGCCCCCTACGAGGGCGCCCACGGGCTCGCCTGCGAGATCGGGCACCTCGTGGTCGAGCCGGGAGGCGAGCCCTGCGGCTGCGGGTCCGCCGGTTGCCTCGAGACCGTCGCCTCGGCCTCGGCGATCGCCCGCCGCTACCTGGCGCGAGCCGGTACCGCCGGCGGCTCGGGCACCGACGCCGCCGAGGTCCTGAGCCGCGCCGGGCGCGGGGACGAGCTCGCCGCCTCGGTGCTCGCCGAGGCGACCGAGGCGCTCGCCACCGGGATCGTCGCCTGCCAGACCTTCGCCGACGTGGACCTCTTCGTGCTCGGCGGTGGCCTTTCGCTCGCGGGAGGCCAGCTCGTCGACCCGCTCGCCGAGCAGGTCTCGGCCCGCCTCGGGTTCCGGCACGTCCCTCGCCTCGAGACCAGCGCGCTCGGCAGCCGGGGCGGGTGCCTCGGCGCCGGGATCAGCGCGTGGGAGCTGGTCAGCCCGAGCTCGTGACGGGGCGGTCCCCGGTGATCCGCTCGAGCAGGGCCGAGGCGGCCACGACGACAAGCGCCGTCAGCGCGAGGAACGGGCCGAAGGCGGAGAGGCCGGCGTGCTGGAGGACCGCTCCGGCGAGCGCTGCCGTCGCCGAGCCGCCGACGCTCGCCGCGCCGACCTGCCAGCCGATCACGCGCTGGGCTCCGGCCGCGCCCACCCGGGTCGGGGTGAGCGAGACGAGGGCCGGGAACACCGGGGCGAGCGCGCCGCCGAGGACCCCGATGCCGACGATCGCCGGAGCCGGTCCGGGCCCCCACCAGACGAGCAGGGCGCCGGCGAAGGCGGTGAGGGTGCCGGCGCGGGCGAGCAGGAGCGGGGAGGGCGTGCGGCGGGGGACCGCCAGGGCCAGCCGGACCGTCGTGAGCGCGCCCCAGTAGAGGAAGACCACCGCACCGGCGCCGGCGGCGCTCAGGCCGAGCGGGCCGCGTGCATAGGTCGCGCTCCATTGCCCGGCGCTCACCTCGAGGCCGGTGTAGGCGAAGAAGAGCGCCATGCCGAGGCCGACGACGAGCCCCGGACGAGGCCGGGGCGAGGGCCGGCCGCCGACCCAGCCGCCGGGTCGGCCGAAGCTCGCCCGCCGGGAGCCCACGAGATCGCCGGCCGAGGCCTTCCCGTCCCCTGCCCTCGGGTCCGGGCTCGCCGGCCGTAGGTCCGCCGGAGGTGGGCTGTCTTGCCAGCGCGACCGGGTGGTCCACCAGCCGACCGCCAGGGCGAGGTCCGCCGCCAGGAGGAACGCGTAGGCCCCGCGCCAGGAGGAGAGGAGGAGGGACCCGGTGACGACGAGGGGCCCGAGCGCGGTGCCGATCCCGTAGGCGCCGTGCAACAGGTTCAGCAGCCGCGTGCGACCCGCGACCGCCGTCACCGCGTTGAGCCCGCTGTCGATCGTGCCTCCGGCCGCGCCCACGAGGCCGGCCGCGACGACGACGATCCACCAGGTCGGCGAGACGAACAGGAGCGTGCCGGCCAGCGCGCCGAGCGTCCCTGCCGAGGCGAGGACCGGGCCGGGCCCGAGGCGACGGAGCGCGGCGGCGACGGTCACGGAGGTGACCAGGCCGCCGGCGGTCACGGCGAGCAAGACGACCCCGAGCTCGCCGAGCGGCTGGTGGAACGTGCGGCGCAGCGCCGGCCAGGCCGTGCCCCACATCCCGTCGGGAAGCCCGAGGGCGACGAAGCTCCCGACCGACAGCGTCGCCAGGGAGCGGGAGGGGTCGCTCAGTCGAGCTCGCGCTCCGAAGGCGCCGCCCTGAAGATCACCGTCTGGTAAGCGACGTACTTCGCGACCCAAAGGGCGAGGTTGACGAGGATGAAGACCGTCCCGAGCAGCACCAGCTTGAGGAGGTGGTGGGCGTGGTCCGCGTCCGCGATGGCGCCCGTCGCGACCGTGGAGATCGCCCAGCTCAGGATCGAGGTCACCCAGTACAGGAAGGCCTGGCGCGCGGGGCGCCTGCGGTCGGCCTCGGGCCAGATCCAGTAGCGGGAGAGCAGGTAGGAGGGGATGGCACCGGCGAGGTTGGCGATGAGCACCGAGAGGGTCGCGCCGAGGGAGGTCTCGGCGTCGACGACGATGAGGGCGAGCTCGCTGACCCCCAGCGACACGACGGACGTCGCGGTGTAGCGCACCAGCTTGCGGACGTCCCGTCCGGCCGCGACGCCGCCGAGCAGTTTCGAAGCGGCGGAGACGACGACGTCTTCGATCCCTGTTCCCGGCGGTCCTGCCCGCGTGTCGTCGGCCTCCCCGGTCCGGGCGTGGAGCCTGGCGGGCCGCGAAGCTGCCGAGTCGTCGGGCCCGCACCCCCCCTCCGACCCGGGGTCGAATCGGGCTCCGCCCGATCGCTTCCCGGGTCGCTCGCCCGACTCGCCCGACTCGCCCGACTCGCCCAACTCGTCCTGTCTTGCTGCCATCTCGCGTCGGATCCCGTCGGTCGGGCGCCCGGCCTCGAGCGGGCGCAGCTCAGCACGGCAGAACAGCAACGGGGCCGCCACCCCACCAGTGGTCGCGACCACCCAGGCCGGCACGGTGCGACCCCGCGGGAGCCCATCCCGCGGGTGCATCTTCTGACGTTCACGACTATAGGCGAGGCATCCGGCCAGCGGAGGGCTTCGACGAGGTTTCTCGGTCCCGAAAGACCATCGGCGCGCACTTCCGCCGGAATGCTGCGCGTGCAAATTAGGCTGAGGGGTCGGTGCCCCACATCCGCCGGACCGGCGCCGGTCGGAGCAAGCCTCCCGGGCGACGCCCGAGGCTGCTCCGGTCGCTCGTCTCCGGTGCCGCGATCGGCGCAGGCCGAGCCCTCGGCGCGTGCGGCTCGCGCCTGTCCGTCATTGGCGAGCGGCTCTTCTGCGGACCCGATGCCGGCGGGCGGCCCGGGCAGGACGCCGAGCTGCGTCGGGCGCTCGAGGAGGGCCAGTTCTTCCTCGTCTACCAGCCAACTTTCGACCTCGCGGGGATGCAGGTCTCGGGTGTCGAGGCCCTCTTGCGCTGGAGGAGCCCGCACGGAGTCGTCACGCCCGGGCAGTTCGTCCCAGAGCTCGAGCGCTCCGGGCTGATCGTCCCCGTCGGCCGCTGGGTCCTCGGCGAGGCCTGCCGTCAGGGCGCGGCGTGGCGGGCGGGGGGCCGGGACGTCCCGGTGTCGGTCAACGTCTCGGCGTGCCAGCTCGTCGAGCCGTCCTTCGTCGAGGACGTCCGCCGGGCGCTCAGCTCGAGCGGCTTCCCCCCCGAGCTGCTCACGCTCGAGATCACCGAGACGGCGATACTCGCCGAGACGGAGCGGAGCGCGGCTCGTCTCGAGGCGGTGCGACGCCTCGGCGTGCGGATCGCGGTCGACGACTTCGGCACCGGCTACTCGTCGCTCGCCCACATCCAGCTGTTCCCTGTCGACGCGCTGAAGATCGACCGGAGCTTCGTCTCCGACATGCTGGGCGGGCGCGAGGCGGGGGCGCTCGTGCACACCCTCGTGCAGCTCGGCAAGGCGCTCGGCATCGAGACGCTGGCCGAGGGGATCGAGGAGCGCTCCCAGCTCACCCACCTCCAGGGAGAGGAGTGCGCGACCGGCCAGGGGTACCTTCTCGCGGAGCCACTTGCAGCCGAGGAGCTCGAGCGCTTCCTCGACCGCTGGAGCGCCCGGGCCCCGCTCGGCACGCCCTAGGCGGCGCGCCGGGCCCGGAGGTACCGTCGCTGGATGCACGCGCAACCCTCCGACCGAGACCTTGCCGGTGGCGGCTCGTCGCGCCTTCGCCCTGCGGGCTCCGCGGCGCAAGGTGGCGGTCTCGGAGGCGCCCTCGCGGAGATCGACCGCAGCGTCGTGCGGCTCTTCGCCCTCGTCGGGGAGGCAGCGGCCGGGGCGACGCTCGCCCTGGTGACCGGCGACCGGGACGCGGCGCGAGAGCTCGTGCGCCGGGACGAGGTCATCGACGCCCTCTACCACGAGCTCGACGCGAGGGTGCAGTCCGAGCTGATCGACGGCGAAGCCGACTCCGAGCGCCGCCGCTACCTCGTGTCGCTCGTACGGATGCTCCCCGAGCTGGAGCGCAGCGGCGACCTCGCCGAGCACGTCGCGCAGCGGGCCGTGCGCCCCATCGCCGTCGAGATGTCGCCGAGGTCTCGGGGCCTCGTCGAGCGCATGGGCGAGGTCGCGTCGCAGATGTGGAGGCTCGCCGCGGACGCCTTCGGCGACCGGGACCCGGCGGCGGCGACACGCCTCTCCCAGCTCGACGACGAGATGGACGACCTGCACACCACCTTCATCGCGGAGATCGTCGGCTCGGGCGTCCCGACCCAGGTCGCGATCGAGCTCGCCCTGATCGGCCGCTTCTACGAGCGTCTCGGCGACCACGCGGTCAACCTCACCCGCCACGTCCCCGGGCGCCCGACCCGCTAGCCCTGGGCGGGACGGCCGGCCCCAGCGCCGGCCTCAGCCCTGGGGGCTTGGGCAGAGGTGCCCGCGGCTCCCGGGGCGCAGGGCCTCCCTCCAGGGGATCGCCCCCTGCTCAGAACCAGTGGAACCAGGGATGGCCGTGGCGCCAGATGACGACGAAGACCTTCCCGACGATGTAGGACTGCGGCACGAAGCCCCAGTACCTGCTGTCGTAGGAGTCGCCGCGGCAGTCGCCGAGGACGAAGTAGTCGCCCCGGGGCACGGTCG